>CAYNDG010000038.1:2777-10852 GCA_964395805.1 uncultured Brevundimonas sp. | reverse complement strand
CGCACCCGTAGCTCAGCTGGATAGAGCACCAGACTACGAATCTGGGGGTCAGGAGTTCGAATCTCTTCGGGTGCGCCATTTTTCTCTCCTGACATGGCTGGATCGACGGCTGTCCTCGCAGGCGTGCGCAGGATTTGATCCATCTCAATGCGTGGCGGGCGAGACCGGGGCACGGGACGGGCATGATCCCGACGCTCTCCCCTGACCGCCTGCGGGCGCCCACGCCCCGGTACACCAGCTATCCCACGGCGGTGCATTTCGATGCGTCTGTCGGCCCGGACCAGAGCGGGGCGTGGATCGCCGACCTGCCCGAGGATGCGGCCCTGTCGCTCTATGTGCACATCCCCTTCTGTGGCGCCCTGTGCTGGTACTGCGGCTGCGCGACCACGGTGGTGAATACGCCGGGGCCGATCGCGGGATATCTCGAGGCGCTGGATGCGGAGATCGGGGCGGTGGCCGACCTGCTGGGTTCGCGACGACGGGTGACGCATCTGCACTGGGGCGGCGGCTCGCCCAACAGTCTGCAGCCGGATCAGATCCGGGCGCTG
Source organism: uncultured Brevundimonas sp. (assembly GCA_964395805.1). Classification (GTDB taxonomy): domain Bacteria; phylum Pseudomonadota; class Alphaproteobacteria; order Caulobacterales; family Caulobacteraceae; genus Brevundimonas. The sequence continues at coordinate 10,304 of CAYNDG010000038.1, read as the reverse complement.
GCCGGGCGCCTGCGATCCCGCTTTGACCTGGCCGAGGAGGCCGAGTTTGCCGTCGAGATCGATCCGCGCTTCATGGATGCGGCGCGAGCCGACGCCTTCGCCCGGGCCGGGGTCAACCGGGTGTCGATCGGGGTCCAGGACTTCAGCCCCGAGGTGCAGGCCGCCATCAACCGGCAGCAGTCGTTCGACACCACCCGGCAAGTGGTCGAGCATCTGCGCCGCGCGGGCATAGGGGCGCTCAATATCGATCTGGTCTACGGCCTGCCGCATCAGACCGAGGCCCGGCTGGCCGACACGCTCGATCAGGCGCTGGCGCTGCAGCCTGACCGGCTGGCGGTGTTCGGCTATGCCCATCTGCCGCAGCGGATCCGTCATCAGCGGCTGATCCCCGAGGACGCCCTCCCGGGGTTTGAGGCGCGGCTTCGGCTGGCGGAGCTGGCCACCCGGCGGCTGGTGGAGGCGGGCTATGCGCGCATCGGACTGGATCATTTCGCCCGCCCGGACGACGCCCTCGCCAGGGCCCCGGCGCAGCGGAATTTTCAGGGCTATACAACGGATCGGGCCGATGCGCTGATCGGGCTGGGGGCCTCGGCCATCAGTCGCCTGCCGCAAGGCTATGCCCAGAATGCGGCGGGCGTCGCCGACTATCGGGCGCGGGTGACCGCAGGCGGCCGGGCGACGGCGCGGGGTGTGGCGCTGAGCGACGACGACCACCTGCGGGCCCATGTGATCGAGCGCCTGATGTGCGACCTGACCTATTCCGAAGCCGACCTGCATCGACACTTCGGCGGCCGGGCCCGGTCGCTGGCCGGGATCGTGGCCGGCATGGATGATCTCGAGGTCGAGGGCTTGATCGAACGGACCGCGGACGGCTTTCGCATCCCCGAGGCCGCCGCGCCCTTTGTCCGCGCGGTCTGCACCCGCTTCGACGCATACCTCGCCCGAACGGACGCGATCCACGCACCGGCGGTTTGACGGGGATCAGGTCCCGGGCTGGATATAGGGAATCCGCGCAAACCATGCCCGTTCGGCACCGCGCGGATCGTTTTCCATGCGCGGTGGCCGGTCGAGGATCAGGGTCTCGCGCCGCTCCAGGGAATAAGGCGTCCAGTCCGGCAGGCCTGCGCCATTGGGGTCGCCGGTCGCGGCATAGCGGGCGACGAAGCCGCTGATCCGATCGGCCATGTCCTGTGCTTCCGGCCCGATGGTGCCCGATCCCTCGGCTGACAGCGTGTCGAACACCAGCGGAATGTCCGAGGTGTGAAACGCCCCGGTCCGGCCGTTGACCAGGCGGGCGGGCCAGTCCAGCTGATAGACCCGGGCCGGGCTGCCCTGCCGCGCGCGTTCCTCGGCCTCGATCACCGCGGCGCGCCACGAGCGGCCTGCGGTGGTCGCCCGGATCAGAACCTCATCGGGGGACATCTGCGGATAGAGGTCGCGATAGAAGGCGATCACCGCCTCCGGGGCCACATCAATCCGCATCTGGGCGGGGGTAAGGCGGGCGGGCAGGGCGTCCCAGGTCAGGTTGGCATTGGCGGGGTCATTGCCGAGGAACGCCAACGTCTCTTCGCGCGTGTTGCCGATGATCATAGGGATGTCAGCCGCGAGGGCAGGCGCGTCGGGATAGAAGGGATGCCGGGTCAGCACCCGGTCGTCCAGCACCGGCCCGAAATAGAGGCTGCCGCCCAGTATGGGGTCCTCCGCCCGGGTGGCCTCGATCAGTCGCTCGACGGGCAGGGTGCGCAGCTGACCGATCTGATCGGGTGCGAGGCCGAGTGCATCGAGCCACACCTCGGCCCGGCGGGTGGCGTTCAGCGGGCCCGAGGCGGTGACCTGCTGGCCGCGCATGGTCATGACCCGGTGGAACAGGCCCCGGGCCTGCGGCATGGCCATCAGGGTGGCGATCTTGGCGCCACCGCCCGACTGTCCGACCAGGGTCACGCGCGACGGGTCCCCGCCGAAGGCTGCGATACTGTCGCGCACCCATTCCAGCGCCAGCACCAGATCCAGCTGGCCCAGATTGCCGCTGTCCTCAAAGCCGGCGATGCCGTGCCCCGCCGCCAGCCGCGCCAGATAGCCATAGCCCAGCGCATTCAGCCGGTGGTTCAGCGTCACCACCACCAGACCCTGCCGTCTGGCGAGGCGCGCCCCGTCGGTCAGGGGGCTGGAGCCCGAGCCGGTCGCATAGGCCCCGCCGTGGATATAGACGACCACCGGGCGCGGTTCCTCGATACGGGCCGGTGTCCAGACGTTCAGACGCAGACAGTCCTCGGAGGTCGCGCCCGCCTCGGCCCGCTGCGGGGCGGACGGACCATAGGCGGTGGCCTCGAACGGCGTGGTCCAGGGCGCGGGCGGGACCGGCGGGGCGAACCGCCGGGGGCCGGTATCGGCCCCGTAGGGAATGCCGAGGAAGGCGCGCACATCCTGATCGATGAAGCCGCGTACGGGGCCGTGGCGAGTCTGTGCCCGGGGAGGCCCCCGATCACGGGCGGTGCCGATGCCGGGCATTGCGGCCATCAGTCCCGCCCCGATCAGCACGCCCCGGCGCGAGGTCCAGGGTCCGCCCCGATATGCCATGCCGTATCCCCTCACTGTCCGGAGACGGAGGCTGTCACGGCTTCACAGCGTCAGCAATCGATCTGTCGTCAGTTGCCGGCGCAGGCAGCGCGATTGCCCCGTTGGCAGGCCGCCACCTGGTCGCGCCAGCGGGCCTGACGGGCTTCCGCGGCCGCCACCTCGGCGCGATACTCGGCCATGCGGGTCTCATAGGCGGCCCGCTCGCGCGCGGCCTCGGCCTCGATCTCGGCGATCCGGGCTTCGCGCTCGGCGACGGCGGCCTCATAGGCGGCGCGGCCCTGGGCCTCGACGGCATCGGCGCCCTCCAGCCGGGTCAGGACCCGGGCGTTCAGGCGGTGGGTTTCATCATCGCCGGAATCCTGCTGCACGACAGGGTCCTGCGCCGGCGGGCGGGCGGGGTCCTGAAGCACGGGGCTACCCAGCATCAGGACGGCGGCAACGGTCACAAGCGTAATCATGGGGTCCTCCGATGGAACACTCATACGCCATTGGAAACGGTCAAGCCTGTGAAAGTTTCCTCATGCGCGCTCAGGCGTTCAGCACCAGTTCGAAGATCGTGCCCTGCGGCCCTGTCGACACCAGCCGCAGCGTCCCGCCCTGCGCCTCGGCCAGTTCGCGGGAGATGGTCAGGCCGAGGCCCGAGCCCTCGCGCCCCGCGCCCGAGACAAAGGCCTTGAACAGGCGTTCCTCAATGCGCGGGGGGATGCCGGGGCCATTGTCCTCAAGCCGGATATGGACGCGCGTGCCCCGGGCCTCGGCCGCGACCTTCAGGCGCGGCGGACGGGTGCCGCTGACGGCCTCGGGCGTGTCGCTCAGGGCCTGACGGGCATTCCGCATCAGATTGACCAGGATGCGGTGCAGCTGGTCCGGGTCAGCGGTCACGGCCAGACGGGCGGGCAGGGCGCGCACCAGCTTGATGTCGCTGTGTTCCAGTCCGGCATCCTGGGCGGCGGCCGTCACGGCGGCCCCCAGCGGCACGCGGCGGAGCTGGGGCTCGGGCTCCTCGGTCTTGCCATAGTCCAGCACATTGCGGGTCAGGGCGGTGGCCCGGCCCAGCGCCCGTTCCAATCGGGGCAGGGCCCGCGCCACCGCCGGATCGGCGGAATCGGCCATGCGGTCCGAAGCGATCTGGGCGGCGCTCAGCATGTTTCTGAGGTCGTGATTGATCTTGGCGACCGCCTCGCCAAGCGCCGCAAGCCGGGCGCGCGAGCGCAGGGCCAGTCGCACCTCGCCCTGCATGCGCGCCAGTTCGCGTTCGACTTGCCCGATTTCGTCGCGCCGGTCGGACGGCGTTTCCGGGTCGGATTCCGGATCGCTGGCGAACCGCTCGATCGAGCGCGTTACCCGGTTGAGCGGCCGCAGCACCAGTACCGCAAGGGCAGCGTACAGCATCAGACCCGCCAGGCCCGCGACCAGCACGGCGGTCAGCAGGCTGTTGACGAGGGTGGTCCGCAGCTCCTGTTTCAGTGGCTCGGCCGGGGCCAGGATTTCCACATAGTCGCCGGACCGGTACCGGGGCCGGGCCTGAACCCGGATCGACCGGTCCGGGTGGCCGAGCAGGGTCCGCCAGGGATCGGCGACCCGCGCCCAGGTGCCCCGCCCCCTCAGGTCGATGACGTCTGGCGCGCGTGGCAGATTGGGCGCCTGGAGCAGCAGGCGCCGCACGCCCTGATCCCCGACGACCACAGCCTGCACCCCCCCGATGGTCATCAACTGCTCGGCAACCTCGTCGTCCACCATGCTGTAGGGCAGGGCCTCGACCGCCGTGGAGGCCAGCTCGGCGGCCTGCAGCCGGTCGCGCAGCCAGCGCTCATGGAAGCCGGCGGCATTGGGCACGATGATCAGGGCGCCGACAGCGAGGGTGAAGATGACCGTCAGCAGAAGCAGGCGGAAGGCCAGCCCCGAGACGATCCGCGGGCCGGTCCGGGCCGCAACCGACGTGCTGACCCCGGCGCCTGCCTTCAGGGCCGTCAGGGGCTTTACCGCCCAGCGATAGACCCGGTCCGCGGTCGCCGTCATGCCGTCCTCTTCCGGCGGCCCTTGTACCACGCCTGACCGCCCTTGATCATCAGGGGCAGGAGGATCGACAGGAAGGCCACCCCCATCAGCGGCCAGAAGAATTTCGAGACCAGCATGTTCAGGTCCGGCTGAACCCCCTGCTGCAACAGGTCGCCCAGTCCCGAGCCGATCCAGGTGTAGATATAGGTCGATGGCAACAGGCCCAGAAAGGTCGCGGCGATGTAGGGCCTGAGCGGGGCAGCGACCATGCCTGCCGTGGCATTGATCAGCACGAACGGCACGCTCGGGATCAGCCGCAGGGTCAACAGGGTGACAAAGGCATTGCGGTCGATGCCGGTGGCAATCCTGTGCATCATTCCGGCGTCGGCCTCGAACTTGGCGCGCAGCCAGGTGCCGATGGCGCTGCGGTACAGCATATAGATGGCGATTGAGCCCAAGGTCGCTCCGGTCGCCTGGGCCAGCGCCCCGACCAGCGGCCCGAACATCATCCCCCCCAGCAAGGTCAGGAAGACCGGGCCCGGGATGGTGCTGGCGGTCGCAAGGGCATAGACGGCGATGAAGATGATCAGGGCCAGAAGGAATTGGTCGGCGGCGAAGGCCTGAAGATTCAGCCCGTGTTCGCGCAGCATCTCCATCGACAGATATTTGTTCCAGCCCATGGCAAAGGCGAGGACCACCAGGGCGGCCAGCGCCAGGATGGGCGAGAGGCGCAAGGCCCAGTCCTTCAGCGACCGCGGGCCGTGAACCTTGCGCGGGCTGGACGCCTCTGTTTCGGGCCCGGGATCGGCGGGGGCAGGGGGCTGGGTCATGGCTCCACGGTCTCTCTCTGGGGGCCGGTGGCACGCCGACGGCGTTGACACCCGCGCCCCGGGGTCTTATACGCCCGCCCTCTTGCGGTGGACGCCTTCCTGTCTGCCGCCTCACCGCTAGATATATGGAGCCGACCGTGAAGCGGACCTATCAGCCGTCGCGACTCGTGCGCAAGCGCCGTCACGGCTTCCGTTCGCGGATGGCCACGAAGAACGGTCAAAAGATCGTTGCGCGTCGTCGCGCCAAGGGCCGCAAGCGCCTGACCGCCTGATGCGCCGGGTCTCTCCGGCCGGAGGGACCTTGAGTGGCCATGCCCCGGATTGAACGCCTGAGATCGCGGCCCCAGTTTCTGGCGGCCGCGAAAGGCATGTCTGAAGCCCGGGGCGGCGTCGTCATCCAGCGGCGCGATCGCGAGGATGGCCGCCCCGACATTGGCGTCGGCTTTACCGCGACCCGCAAGATCGGGGGCGCTGTCGTCAGAAACCGGGCCAAACGCCGCCTTCGCGAGGCGGCACGCCTGCTGATTGCCGACCTCGGGCTGCCGGGATCCGACTATGTGCTGATTGCCCGGATGGGCACGGCCGGGCGTGACTGGTCACGTTTGCTTGACGATGTGAAATGGGCCCTTACAAGGCTCGCGACCCCGCGCCCGCCGCGGCCGGATGCGCCCGCAGGGCCGTCGGCCTCGTCCGAGCCCTGAAATCCGCCACACCTGGCCAGGACAGCCGATTCATGAACAGCGAAAACAGTCGCAACACGATCATCTTCATCGTGGTCACGGTGATCTTCCTGTTCGCCTATCAGGCCTTTGTCCTCCAGCCCCAGGCGGACCAGCGCAAGGCGGCCCTGGATGCCCAGCGCGAGACGGTGGCCGAGGCCGGCCAGCCCGGGGTGGCCCTGCCGACCGATTCCGCCGACATCCCGGCCACGCCGACCGTCTTCATCACCGATCGCGAGGCCGCGCTGGGCAATGCCAGCCGCGTCGCGATCGAGACCGACCGGCTGCGCGGCTCGCTCTCGCTTGAGGGCGGAAAGTTCGATGACCTTTTCCTGCTGGGCTATGACCAGACCCTGGGCTCCGACCAGCCGGTCGAGCTGTTCCGGCCGCAGGGGATGGAATATGCCTATTTCGCCCAGTTCGGCTGGCTCGGAACCAATGTCCCCGGCGGCGTGCCCGGACTGGATACCGCCTGGCGACTGACGTCGGGCGAGACCCTGACGCCCTCGACCCCCGTCACCCTGACCTGGGACAATGGCCAGGGGCTGCGCTTCACCCGCGTGATTTCGGTCGACGACCAGTATCTGTTCACCGTCACCGACACAGTGGCCAACTTCGGCGCCCAGCCGATCACCGTTGCCCCCTATGGCTCGGTTTGGCGCCAGGGCATACCGTCGACGCTGGGCCGGGAAATGATCTCGCACGAGGGCGCCATCGGCACCTTCAGCAAGGGCAGCGGCTATGTCACTGAACAGCACAAATACAAGGACTGGGCCAAGAAGCCGCCGATCCGCAAGGAATCGACCGGCGGCTGGCTGGGCATCACCGACAAATTCTGGCTGGCGGCCCTGATCCCCGATCAGGGTGAGGCCATCGAAGCCGAGTTCCGGGCCCGCGATCAGGGCAACGTCAAGTCCATGCAGGCCAATATGCTGGGCGAGGCCGTGACCATTCCGCCGGGCCGCCAGTTTACCGAGACCCGCCATCTGTTCGCCGGCGCCAAGCGCAACGAAATCCTGAAAAGCTATGAGGAAAGCCTCGGCCTGCCGCGCTTCATCTATGCGATCGACTGGGGCTTCCTGTTCTTCCTGACCCGCCCGATCTTCCTGATCGTCGACTTCTTCTATGGCGTGCTGGGCAATTTCGGTCTGGCCATCCTGGCCCTGACCGTGGTCGTCAAACTGGTCATGTTCCCCCTGGCCAACAAGGCCTATGAGAGCATGTCCAAGATGCGCAAGCTCCAGCCCAAGATGGAGGAGATCAAGAAGAAGCACGAGGGCGACGTCCAGAAGCAGCAGCAGGAAACCATGGCGCTGTATCAGCGCGAGAAGATCAATCCGCTGGCGGGCTGTATCCCGATCCTGATCCAGATCCCGGTCTTCTACGCCCTGTACAAGGTGCTG
>CAYNDG010000038.1:0-2687 GCA_964395805.1 uncultured Brevundimonas sp. | reverse complement strand
CGGCACCTGTTCGGTCTGAGTCCGTGGGACCCGGGCAGCCTGCCCCTGCCGCGCGGCCTGCTGGTCGGGGCGCTGGGTCTCGGCGTCCTGACGATCTTCTACGGCCTGACCATGTGGCTGCAGATGGCCATGAACCCGCCGCCGCCCGATCCCATGCAGCGCAAGATCTTCGGCTTCCTGCCGTTCGTCTTTACCTTCATCATGGCCCCGTTCGCGGCCGGCCTGCTGGTCTACTGGGCGTGGAACAACATCCTGTCGATCATCCAGCAGTACATCATCATGCACCGCTTCAAGGCCGAGAACCCGATCGACACCTTCATCGATCGCTACTTCAAGAAGAAGGCCGCGTGACCGACTTCACCGAGGAAGAGCTGGAGGCCGCGCGGGTGCTGTTTGCGCGGCCCGCCACCTTCATCATGGGCTGCGCCAAGATCGAGCAGCTGCCGCCGCCTGATTGGCCCGAGATCGCCTTTGCCGGGCGCTCGAACGTCGGCAAGTCGAGCCTGATCAACGCCCTGGTCGGCATGAAGGGTCTGGCCCGCGCCTCGAACGAGCCCGGCCGCACCCGCGAGGTCAATTTCTTCGACCTGGACGGGCGGATGCGTCTGGTCGACCTGCCCGGCTATGGCTGGGCCAAGGCGTCCAAGGGCGAGGTCAAACGTTTCCAGAATCTGGGCCGCGACTATCTGCGCGGGCGGGTCACGCTGAAGCGGGTCTATCTGCTGATCGATGCGCGGCACGGTCTGAAGGCGGTCGACACCGAGGCGCTCGACGCGCTGGATCTCGCCGCCGTCAGCTATCAGATCGTCCTGACCAAGGCTGACAAGCTCAAGGCCGGCGAGGGCGAGAAGCGTGTGGCCGAAACGCTCAAGGCCATCGCCAAACGCCCGGCCGCCTATCCCGAAGTGGCGCTGACCTCGTCGGAAAAGGGCTGGGGCATTCCCGAGCTTCGCGCCTGGGGCATGTCCGCCGCCGAGGTCGCGCCCTAGGCGGCCGGCAGGGACAGGGCCAGATCGATCAGCTCTGTCAGCCCCCCCTCGGCCCCCTCCAGCGCCGTCTCCAGCCGCGTGCAGGCCGTCAGTACCCGCGACGCCTCGCGCACCTCTGTGGCCTCATGGGCCTCACCCAGCCGGTCCCGTTCCCGATAACGCCAGCCATTGTCCGGCGGATGGGCCCGGATAAGGTCCCAGCGGGCCGCGGCGTCCAGATCATCGGCCAGCCGCGTCCAGCGTTTCGCCCGGGGGCCCTTGCGATAGAAGCCTGCCTTTGTCGGCAGGCCGTGCGTCCGATAGACCGCCAGCGCCGACGCCCTCAGGGCCGCCAGCCGCGCGGTCACCCCCGGGTCAGTCAAGTTTGAGGGCGCTGGTGACCGAGACGTCATAGACCACCCGCGTCACGCTCTGCACCAGTTCGAAGAACTGCCGCAGTTCGGTCGAACCGGCGCGCGGCACGAACACCAGATCATCGGGCCGGATCTCGAAGTCCGAGGCCACGAACATGCCGTTGGCGCCCGACAGGTCGAGGCGATAGACGACCGGCACGCCGCGCGGGCCGGGCGGCTGGCTCAGGCCAAGCGCACGGGCGACTGCGGGGCTTTCAAAGCGGAACACCAGCACCGACCGCGCATCGGCGGTGTCGGGGTTTGGGCCACCGGCCCGCGCCAGAGCTGCCGCGAGCGTCAGCGGCCCTGGCCCCATCTCGGCCTGCGACACGGCCCCCAGCGCTCCCATGACGCTGTAACGGCGCGGCCGGTACTCCAGGCTGACCCGGTCGCCGGGCGCCAGTCGCACATTCTGGTCGAAGCGGGTGGTGACGGCCATCCAGGGCGCGCGCCAGGTCGTCTGGCCGCGGCTGACCACCACCTCGACTTCCTCGGGGCTGCGCGTCGGCCCGCCGCTGGCAGTGATCACATCCAGCAGCCGGTCGCGATTGACCGACAGGGCCACCCGGCCCGGCGTGCGGACCTCGCCCAGCACCGTCACCCCGGTCGAGGGGGCTTCGGTGACCGTGACGGTGATCTGCGGATTGCCCACCCGGCCGGCGAGGGCGCGGCGCACGGCGGCCCCGGCCTCGGCGGCGGTCAGGCCCTCGACGCGAACGGCTCCGGCAAAGGGAATCTGGATGCTGCCGTTGTCGGCGACCACGGCCGGGGGCAGGGTCTGGCTGGCGCCCTGCACCGTGCCGCCGCCGCCGCGCGCCCCGAACAGGGCACCGCTGGGTTCATAGATCGACACCGAGAGCGTGTCGCCGACGCCGATCCGGTCGAGGGGCGCGGTGCTTTCCGCCCCCGCCAGCGAGGGGGCTGCCGCCATCGGCACGACCCGCAGCATCTGGCTGACGCCCGCGTCCAGATCGACCAGGGCAAAGGTCTGGTCGCCGGCCTGTCCGGCCACGTCGCGCGCCGAGGGGCCCTCGACCGGCAGGGTCGAGCACCCGGCCAGCGCCAGCGCAGTCAAAAGGGCAGGGAGAGCAAGACGTCGGGCCATGCGTCAGACTTACCGGCCTTTCAGGGACCGCGCCAGTCGTCCACCCGGTCAGGGCCCGTCAGATTCCGGGCGTCATCCCCAGCGCCTCGGCCACGATCCTGAAGTGGGCGGCCCAGGTCGGCGGCTTGTAGGGAGGAGGCTGCCCGTCGCCGCGCGCCGCCCGGTCCAGCGCCTTCAGCCAGCCGGGGCCGTCCAGCGGGT
>CAYNDG010000037.1:8303-10865 GCA_964395805.1 uncultured Brevundimonas sp. | reverse complement strand
CCCGGCAGCAACGGCCGCGCCGGACGCAGCTGCGGCACAGTGGCCATCGACTGGCTGCCGGCATGGGGGATGACGGGGGCCGCGGGCCGGAGCGCAGGAACGCCGCCGCCGGGGTTCGGGGTGGCGCGGGCCATGGCCACGGGCTCGGGGCGGCCGTTCCAGTCAAGATAGCGGAGGGCGGGGGCGTCCTGGGCCACGGCCGGCATGGCCAGGGCCGCCAGTCCCACGGTCGCCGTGGCGCAGAGCAGCAGACGGCTCGGTGTCAGCGATGTGGACAGGTCGGGTCGCATTCCCACCTCCGGAAACTGGGGGATCGGACCAAAGGTTAAGGCGTCCAGACTTAACCCGTCGCTAACAGCCGCCCGCAAACAGGCTTAATGCGGGAGGGTGTCAGGCGGATGGATCTGCAGCGGCTGCGGGCGACAGATAGTCGGTGGTAAAGGCCTGTCGCCAGTCCAGACCAGCCGGGGCAACACCCGCCTCGACCGCGCCCTCGAAGAAGGCCTGCCAGCGATCCACGCTCATGGCTCCGATGCCGGCTGCGAGGCCACCGCCGGTGACGATCCCGGCCTCACGAAGGGCGTCGCGCGCGCCGTCCAGCCGGGACGGGGACTGGTCCCGGTTGGCGCGACGGATCAGGGCGTGGGCAGGGGCCGGATCGCCCGCGATATAGTCGGCCCATCCCTCGATCGAGGCGGCTATGAAAGCTCTCAGCGCGTCCTCATTGTCACGGGCAAAGGCCGTCGGCGCCAGAACCAGAGCCCCGTACGAGGCATAACCCTCCTCGGCCAACAGGCGCACATCCAGGGCCGGAGTGCCGGACTCTCCGAGCTCTAAAGCCTCCCGGGCAATATGGCCGAGCAGGGTGAGACGCGGGTCTGTGCGAAAGGCCTCCAGATCCGGGTCGGCGAGCTGGCTGTCGGTGTAGCCGAGGCGCGCCTTCAGCCACGGCCAGACGGTCTCGCGCTGGGCCCCGGCGACCTGGATCGGTCCGGTGGACGCCGGAACCCTGTTGCCGACCGAAGCGGCATGGCGGACGAGGGCCTGCGGAGACTGCTGGAAGAAGGCGGCGACAGCCTTGACCGGAGCGCCTTCAGCGACGAGGCGAAGCGGCGTGAAGCTGTCATCGGCGAGGCCGAGCTCGGCATTGCCCGAAGCCAGGGCGCGGGGCACATCCTGACCGAAGCCCGGCCGGATCAGCTGGACGTTCAGGCCGCGCGCTTCATACAGGCCGGTCGCCAGGGCCTGATAGAAGCCCCCCAGTTCGGCGCTGGACGGTTCGCTCACCGCGAGGCGCAGACGGACGCGTCCGTTCTGGTCGGTGGCGGGTTCGGAGGAGCCGCACGCCGCGACCGTCGCCGACAGCCCCAGCGCCGCGGCACCGGTCAGCAGGCTTCGACGATCAGGGCAGGAGAAGCGGTCAGGCGGGCGGCGCATGGCCAAGGTTTAGGGCCTGACTTCCGCGAAGGAAAGGCGGTTTCGGGCCGGGTTGGCGGCGCTGCCCCCTCCACCGCTACGCGGTTCCCCTCCCCCGATGGGGCGAGGACCAGGGGGCCGGAATTGAGCGAGGGCACGAACCGCCCGGTCGAACCGTTGCGCTTCGTGCCCTCGCCAAGTCCGGGTTGGACTTGGCCATTGAGGTCGGGACCCTGGCCTGGGCGTCAGCAGGGCGAACCCCGGTGACGGTCGGCTGTATCCTGCGGCTCTGGTCCGGTCGCGTACCGCAGGTCTGGCCTGCGCCGTCTTCCGATCCCGATCCGGTTCCTCAAGGTATGGGCCGAAGCCCTGCCTCGAAGCCTTGATCCGGTCCGGGGTCCGTTACGACCCGGAGATCGTCCGTTACCCTGGATCCGAGAGCCGGACCGGTTCGCCTTGAGCCCCGGGTCTCCCCGGTTTTCCGCGCTGCCGTGTCCCTCGGCCTGTTGACGTTCCGACGAAATCCGCTATCAGGCAAGCGCCCGAAATGCCCGCCCTGTGGGGATTTCAGCCCCGTCCGGTGGACAAGTCGGGGACATTGTGGGGATGGTTTCAAAAACCCCCGGAAATTCCGAAGATTGATCCGTCCACAGATTCCGGATCAGCCGCCGAGCGCGGCCTTCTTTTCTTCCAGTTCCAGCCATTCGGCCTCGATCGCTTCAAGCTGGGCGCGGGCGGCGGTGGCGGCCTTCATGGCGCGGTCGAAGGCCCTGGGGTCTCGGGTGTAGAGGTCGGGGTCGGCGAGGGTGGCGTCGTGGCGGGCGATGTCGGCGGGCAGGGTTTCCAGCAGACCCTCGATTTCCTCCAGGCGGCGGGCGTCCTTGAACGACAGTTTGGCGGCCTTCTTTGGAGCGGGCGGCTGAGACTGGGGTTCGCCTCCTCCACCCTGCTTCGCCGAGGCTTCGCAGGGTCCCACTCCCCCGCCTTGCGGGGGAGGAGAAAGGAAGCCGGGGTTCTGGCGGATGAAGTCGGTCCAGCCGCCGGGGGTCTCGACGATGTCGCCGCGACCGTTCATGGCGATGGTCGAGGTGGCGAGGCGATCGACGAAGTCGCGGTCGTGGCTGATGAGGATCAAGGTGCCGTCAT
>CAYNDG010000037.1:0-8293 GCA_964395805.1 uncultured Brevundimonas sp. | reverse complement strand
CAGCTCTTCCAGCTTGTCGAGCGTGTCCATGTCGAGGTCGTTGGTCGGTTCGTCGAGGACCAGCATATTGGCAGGCTTGGCCAGCGCCCGGGCCAGCAGCAGTCGGTTGCGCTCGCCGCCGGACAGGGTGGAGATCGGCTGGCGCAGCTGGCCTTCCTGGAACAGGAAGTCCTTGGCATAGGCGGCGACGTGCTTTGACACACCGCGCACGAGGATGGAGTCGCCGCCGCCGGGGGTGAGGGCATCCCACAGGGTCATGTCGCTGCGCAGGCCCTCGCGCGACTGGTCGAGATAGACGGGTTCCAGGTTGGCGCCCAGCTTGACCGTGCCCTGGTCAGGGGCCAGTTCGCCGAGCAGGATCTTGACCAGGGTGGTCTTGCCCGCGCCATTGGGGCCGACGATGGCCAGCCGGTCGCCGCGCACGATGCGGGTGGTGAAGGGCTTGATGACGGTTCGCTCGCCAAAGGCCTTGGAGACGCCTTTCAGGTCGGCGACCAGCTTGCCTGACAGGGCACCGGAATCGACGCCGAGGTGGAGGTCGCGCGGCACGTCCCTGAGCCGTTCGGCGCGTTCGGCGCGCAGGGCGGCCAGCGACCGGGCGCGGCCCTCGTTACGGGGGCGGCGGGCGGTGATGGAGCGGTAAAAGGTCTCGGTCTCGCGCTCGATGGTCTTTGACAGGCGGCGCAGGGACTCGGCTTCTTCCTCGGTGACCTTGGTGGCCCATTCGTCGAAGGCGTTGAAGCTCTTGTTCAGGCTGCGGACGCGGCGGCCCTCCAGCCAGTGGCAGGTCTGGGTGACGCGATTGAGGAAGGCGCGGTCGTGGCTGACGACGAGGATCGCGCAGCGGGCCGCGATCAGCTCTTCCTCAAGCTGTTCGATGGCGAGGATGTCGAGGTGGTTGGTCGGCTCGTCGAGCAGCATCAGGTCCGGCTCTTCGGCGAAGGCCTTGGCGAGAGCAGCCCGGCGTATCTCTCCACCAGACAGATTGACCGCGGGCTTGGCCGGGTCGAGGCCGAAGGTGGTCAGCCAGGACTCGGCCGTCCAGGGCTCGGCCTCACCGGAGGTGGCATAGTCGAGCAGGGTGTCGCCGGTGATCACGGGTTCCTGGGGCACATTGGCAAAGCGGATGCCGGACTGGACCGCGCGTTCGCCGGAATCGGGCTCGATCTGGCCCATGATGATCTTCATCAGGGTGGACTTGCCGGCACCGTTCCGCCCGACCAGGCAGGCGCGGGTGCGCGGCTCGATCGCGATATCGACCCCCTCGAACAGGGGACGGGGGCCGTCCTGGAGACGAACGTCCTTGAGGGCAACAAGAGGGGGGCGCGCAGCCATGGTGCGTTCAGCGATCAGGAGAGGTAAGGGGAGGTGTGCATGTAAAGCCTGACCCCTCCCCGTCCAAGCCCTTCTGGGAAACGAAGACCCTGGAACAGATGTCTCCCCGGGAGTGGGAGTCGCTGTGCGACGGCTGCGGCCTGTGCTGTCTGGTGCGGTTCGAGGACGAGGATACGGGCGAGGTGGTGCCGACCAAGGTGCACTGCAAACTGTTCGATCCGAAGACCTGCACCTGTTCCAACTATGCGGAGCGGGAGCGTCACGTGCCGGACTGTATCAAGCTGACGCCCGGCAATGTGGCGCAGCTGGGCTGGATGCCGAAATCCTGCGCCTATCGCCGGCTGGCCGAGGGGCGGGGGCTGGCGGACTGGCATCCGCTGGTGTCGGGGGACCCTGAAACGGTCCATACGGCCGGGGTGTCGATCCGGGGGCAGACGATCTCGGAACTGGAGCTGGACGAGCCCGAGGACGCCCTTGCCTATGAGGCGCCGGAGTGGATGGTCGAGCGCGGGACGGCGGACCGGCGTCGGCGCTAACCAATATTTCGCTCTTCTGTCGGATGCTTTTTGCATGGGAGCGAAACGCCGCAAGAGCGCCTCGGTGATGATGGATGGTTCGGGGCTGGAAGGCCCGCTGGACCAGCTGACCGCATTGGCGTGCACCGTGTTCGACATGCCCCATGCGATGATTTCAGTCGTCCACGGCGACCAGACCCTGTTCCGCGCCAATGTCGGCCTGAACCAGAATGCCATGGCACGCGACCAGAGCGCTTCGGCCATCCTGGTAGGTATGGGGCCCGGCGCCGTGCTGGTGGTGCGCGATTCCCACCTTCATCCGACACTGAGGCACCACCCGATGGTGACCGGTCAGCCCGGCATCCGCTTCTTTGCCGGAACGACCATCAGCGACAGCCGTGGAAAGGCCATCGGCGCCATCGGGGTCATGGACGTGAGGCCCCATCCTGACTTCGATGAACAGCGGCTGGAGGGGCTGGCGCAGCTCGGCCGGCTGGCCGCCGAGTTTCTGGAGCAGGCCGAGCTGTCGCGCCGCCAGACCGAGCGGCTGGAGCTGCTGAGGCTGGCCGAAGAGATGGCCGGGGTTGGCCAGTGGCGGCTCGACGCCGAAACCATGAGAGTGACATGGTCGGACGAGGTCTATCGCATCTATGGCGTCGACCCGGAGACCTTCGACCCCAGCTATGACGACGCCGTCAGCTTCTACCATCCGGATGACCGGCCCACGCTGATGGCCGCGATCTCGCGCGGTCTCGAGACGGGCGAGGGCTACCGGCACCGGATGCGACTGATCCGCCGGGACGGGGCGGAGCGGCTGGTGATGACCCATGCCGACACCGAGCGCGGTCCCGACGGCAAGGTCATGGCCATGTTCGGTGTGTTCCAGGATGTGACCGAGCAGGAGCGAATCCACGAGGCGGTAGCCGCCAGCGAGCGCGCCTTCCGGACCCTGGCCGAACAGACCAGCGACATCATCGCCGTCTTCGCGCTGGACGGGACGTTCCGCTACGTCTCGCCTGCCATCACGCGCCTGATGGGGTGGGAGGCGGACGAACTGATCGGGCGCAAGACCTGGGATGTGATCCACCCCGATGACCATGCGATGGTCAGACAGGCCTATGCCGACTTTTTCGCTGCCGGCCCGGACGGACCGTCCCCGCAGCTGCGGTACCGTGCCCTGCACCGCGACGGCAGCTGGGTGTGGCTGGACGCCCACCCCAGCATTCTCTGGGACGCCGAGGGTCGACCTGTCGAAGTGCAGGACAATGTGCGCGACGCGACCGCGACCAAGCGGCTGGAGGATGATCTGGTAGCCGAGCGGGACCGCGCGGAGGCCGCGGCCCGGGCCAAGACCGAATTCCTGGCCAATATGAGCCACGAGCTGAGAACACCGTTGACCAGCGTCATCGGCTTTGCCGGTCTGCTGAAACAGTCGCAGGACCTGGGCGCTGAGGAGCGACGCTATGTCGACCGGATCGCCACTTCTTCGGACGCCCTGCTGGGCGTGATCAACGACATTCTCGACTATTCCAAGCTGGAGGCCGAAGCCGTGGGGCTGGACCCGCTGGCGTTCGATCCGCGAAGCATGCTGGCCGGTGCGGCCGGGATCGTGGAAAGCCAGTGCGAGGCCAAGGGACTGGCGCTGGTCCAGGCCGTCGCCGATGACGTGCCCGTCGGCCTGATGGGCGATGAGGGCCGACTGAGGCAGGTGACCCTGAACCTGCTGTCGAATGCGGTGAAGTTCACCGCCCAGGGCCGGGTGACGGTTGCCGCAACCTATGCGAACGACCGGCTCAGGGTGACGGTTTCAGACACCGGCATCGGCATCAGCGAGGACAAGGTCGCGACGCTCTTCCAGCGCTTTGTCCAGGCCGATGCCTCAACGACGCGCAACTTCGGGGGCACCGGACTGGGCCTGGCCATCTCGCGGCGGCTGATCGAGATGATGGGCGGGACGATCGGCGTGGACAGTCGACCGGGCGAGGGATCGACATTCTGGTTCGAGGTGCCGCTGGCCGTGGCCGAACCGGCGCATTCCGACGAGTCCCGGGGCGGAGACACGACGGTCGGGGAGAGCCTGCGGATCCTGATGGCCGATGATGCGGCCGGAAACCGGGAACTGGTCTCGGCTATCCTCGCAAGCATGAACCTGGCGCTGGACACGGTCGAGAACGGGGCGGAGGCCGTCGAGGCTGTTCGCGGCGGCGCTTACGATCTGGTCCTGATGGATGTGCATATGCCGGTCATGGACGGGCTGATGGCCACCCGTGAGATCCGGGCCATGGCGGGAGACCCGGGCGGCATTCCCATCATCGCCCTGACCGCCAACGTGCAGCCGGAGCAGGTCCGCCTTTGCCAGGAGGCCGGCATGGATGCCCATGTCGGGAAACCCATCCAGATCCCGGAACTTATGGGCGCGATCAGTCGGGTCCTTGAGGCGGGCATGGCCCGCAGAGAGCCTGGAGTGCCAGACCGGGGCGCCCGGATGTGCGCGCCGGGCGCCTGAAATCAGGCGAATTCAAACCGTTCAATTTTTGTCGGACCGACTTGCGCGCCTGAGGACGCTGGTCGGCTAGGGTTCATCCATGGCCGGGAACAGGGATGACGGGGCGGAGCGCTGGAGCCGAAAGCAGTTTGAACTGCTGGCCGCCCAGACGGATCGCGTGATGGAAATATTGCCACAGGTCGAACTGGATCACGCCGATGTGGCGGGGCTGGATCGTTTTGCGCGGCTGGTGACCAATGTGGCGCGCGCCAGCAAGGCGGTGGTGGCGCTGGCGAGCGCGCCTGCCCGGTCCCGGACCCCGGTCGAGGACGCGGAAGAGGGCGACGCAAACGGTGACATCGAAGACCCCGCCGAGGAGGCCCTACTTCGGGCCGAACTGCAGTCCCGCATGGATCACCACAGGGCCGCGCTGGAACGCAAACGCATGGCGCGAGGGGTTGTCGTCGTAGGAGACGCGGGATGCGATCGACGCGATGCCCCGCCTGCACGATCATCAGATTGCCGAGGAGACGGACTGGTCGACGTGGGTGCTGCTGGGCGGGCGCGGGTCGGGCAAGACCTTTGCGGGGGCCTGGTGGCTGAGCCAACAGGCCCGGACGGACGGACAGGTTCTGGCGCTGGTGGGACCGGCCCTGCACGATGTGCGCGAGGTGATGATCGAGGGTCCGTCGGGCCTGAAGGCGATGGGCGAGGCCGGATACAGGCCGGTCTGGGAAGCCAGCCGCAGGCGGCTGCGCTGGCCCAATGACTCGGTGGCCTATGCCTATTCGGCCGAGGACCCGGATGCGCTTCGGGGGCCGCAATTCCACGCGGCCTGGGTCGATGAATTCTGTGCCTGGCGCAATCCGGAACGGACGCTGAGCACACTGCGGTTTGCGCTGAGACGGGGGACCGATCCGAGACTGGTGGTGACGACCACGCCGCGTCCGATGGTGGCGCTGAGGCGGCTGCTGGCCGAGCCGGGTGTCGAGGTCAGCCGGGCGGGGACGGCGGTCAATGCGGCCAATCTGGCGCCGGGGTTTCTGGGGCATCTGAGACGGCTTTATGCCGGCACGCGGCTGGAGGCGCAGGAGCTGGAGGGGCAGATCGTTGAGACCGACGGGGCCCTGTTCCGCGCCGAGGACCTGGCGCGGGCCAGAGGCGCGCGTCCGGTCGAGCTGGACCGGGTGGTGGTGGCGGTGGATCCGCCGGCGACGGCCCATGGCGATGCCTGCGGGATCATTGTAGCGGGGCGCCGGGACCGGACGGCCTATGTACTGGCCGATGAGACGGTGCGCGGCCTGTCACCCGCCGCCTGGGCCCGGGTGGTGGCCACTGTCGCCCGGCGCGAGGGAGCCGAGGCGGTGATCGCCGAGGTCAATCAGGGCGGGGACATGGTGCGGACCCTCTTGGTGCAGGCGGGCTGTGACTGCCCCGTGCGGTCGGTCCATGCCACACGGTCCAAGCGGGCGCGGGCCGAACCGGTCGCGGCGCTGTATGAACAGGGGCGGGTGGTGCACTGCGCCGCCCTGCCTGCGCTGGAAGAAGACATGATGGCGCTGGGCAGCGGGGACGGCGGGCCGAGCCCCGACCGCGCCGACGCCCTTGTGTGGGCCATCACGCATCTGTTGCTGGAAACCCGGTCTGTGCCGCGCCTGCGGCCGCTCTAGACCCAATCATCCGACAAGAAGGAGAAGACCATGACGTCGAGCCCCGACGCCTTCCGTACCCATGCGCCGACGCCAGGGGCCCCCGCGCGGGTGGCCCGGAGCGTGACGCCCGACGATGAGGCGGACCTGAGCCCCTTTGCCAAGGCCCTCTATGTGGGCACGGCGGGGGATCTGAGTCTGATCCCGGCGGGCGGTACCGAGGCCGTGACGCTGAAGAACCATCCGGTCGGCTATGTGGCGGTGCAGGCGCGGCGGGTGCTGGAGACCGGCACCACGGCCGATGACATTGTGGCGCTGTCGGAATGAGGCTGGGTCTGGACCTGACGCTGGGGGGACTGGCGTTGCGGCAGGCGGGTGGCGCGGCGCCAGGGATTGAACCCGGCATCGAGCTGAACCTGGCGAGCGACAGCCATATCTGGGACGGGACGCCGCTTGCGGGACTGACGGCGCTGCCCGGCTGGACCTACAGCCGGACAGGGACCGGGTGGGCCCGGCGGCTGGACGGCACCTATGCCGCCTTTGCCGAACATGTGCCGCGCCGCACCGATATGGGGCTGTGGAGCGAGCCGGCCTCGACCAATCTGTTCGCCCGCTTTGCGCCGTCGCAAGCGCAGCTGGGCGGCAATGCCAATGTCACCACGGTGACCGAACCGGCGACGCCGCCGATCGTGGGCCTGAACTGGCTGGCGCTGAACAATACGGGCGGTGCGGCCTATGCCTATCAGCCGGTGACGCTGGCGGCGGCCACGACCTATACGATGCAGATGTGGGTCGAGACCCCGGACGGGTCGCCGCCGGTGGTGGGAGCGACGAGCGGGACGGGCGATTTCTGCCTGTTGCTGGGCGGGGCCATCGTGACCGGGGCGGTGGGGATGGAGGCCCTGTCGGGCAAGGTCTGGCGGGTCTGGGCCACGGCGGTGACGGGGGGCTCGCCGTCGGTGAACAGCGGGGTGATCCGCTATGCCGGTCAGACCACGCGGGCGCTGAAATTCGCGGGCTTCCAGCTGGAGGCCGGGGCGTTGGCGACCAGCCCCATGGTCAGCGCGGGGACGGTGACAACCCGGGGCGGTGACCTGGCCCGCCTGACGGATCTGGTGACGATGGGCGGGGTGACGCTTGCAGCGGAGTTTGCGCTCCATGGCGGTGGCAGTGGCGTTTTGGCCAACAGCCGGCGGGCGGCCTGTCTGGACGACGGGACAAGCGTCAACCGGGTCGAGATCGGCAATCTGGACGGGGCGGTCGGCGGGCGGGTGCTGACCGGCGGGGTCGAACAGGCCCGTTGCGGGGTGGCGGGAGCGGCCGCCAGTGGCGCGGTCCAGGGCGTGGCCCTGCGGTCGAGTACAAGTGATTTCCGTCTGGCCCGAAACGGCAGCCTGTCAGACGCCGATATGTCCGGCACGGCGCCGGGCGGTCTGGTACGGCTGACGCTGGGAGGCGCCGGCGACGGCACGGGTCAGCTGGGCGGATGCCTGAAGCGCCTGGTGCTGAGACCGGCCGCCAAGCCGGATGCCGCCCTGCTGTCGCTGAGCAGCTGATAACCCCTTCAAAGGAGAAAGCCATGGACTGGTCCCGCTGGCGCGTGCGCCGGGGCACGACTTCTGTGCCCGAAACCAAGGACAGCCGGGCCGGGGCGTTGATTGCCCTGACCGGAGGCGGCCGCCCGCGCTGGACGCCGCGCGACTATGCCGAGCTGGCGCGCGAGGGGTTCGGCAAGAACGCGGTCGCCTATCGCGCCATCCGCATGATCGCCGAGGCGGCGGCCTCGGTGCCGCTCGTGGTGTTCGACGGGGAGGTGCGTTGCCGGGACCACGGGCTGGCGCAGCTGCTGGACCGGCCCAATCCGGAGCAGTCGGGTCCGGAGTTTCTGGAAGGGCTGTATGGCGCGCTGCAGACGGCGGGCAATGCCTATGTAGAGGCGGCCGGGGAAGGGTGCGGCGGCCTGCCCGAGGAGCTGTGGTCGCTGCGGCCCGACCGGGTGAAGGTGGTGCCGGGACGGCATGGCTGGCCCGAGGCCTATGACTATGGCCTGGCCGGGCGATCGGTCCGGATCGGGCGAGAGGCCGACGGCTGGATGCCGGTGATGCATCTGAAGCTGTTTCACCCGACCGACGACCATTACGGCTTTTCCCCGCTGGAGGCGGCGGCCTTTGCCATCGATGTCCACAATGCCTCGGGAGCCTGGAACAAGGCGCTGCTGGACAATGCGGCACGGCCCAGCGGGGCGCTGGTCTATGCGGCACGCGACGGCGAGCGACTGACCACCGAACAGTTCGAGCGGCTGAAGGCGG
>CAYNDG010000036.1:10505-10926 GCA_964395805.1 uncultured Brevundimonas sp. | reverse complement strand
ATGAAGGCGATCCAGCGCGAGCTTGGTGAGACCGACGACGCCCGTGACGAGGTCATGGAGCTGGAAAAGCGCATCCGTAAGACACGTCTGTCCAAGGAAGCGCGCGCCAAGGCGGATGCCGAGGTCAAGAAGCTGCGCAACATGAGCCCCATGTCGGCCGAGTCGACCGTGGTGCGGAACTACCTCGACTGGCTGCTGGGCATCCCGTGGGGCAAGGCGCGCAGCAAGCCGATCAATCTCGACAGGGCCGAGGTCATCCTCGAGGAGGATCATTACGGGCTTGAAAAGGTCAAGGAACGGATCATCGAATACCTGGCGGTTCAGGCCCGTACCGGCAGTCTGAAGGGGCCGATCCTGTGCCTCGTCGGCCCGCCGGGCGTGGGCAAGACCTCGCTGGCGACGTCGAGCGCCAAGGCGCCGG
>CAYNDG010000036.1:0-10487 GCA_964395805.1 uncultured Brevundimonas sp. | reverse complement strand
GTCGCTGGGCGGTGTGCGGGATGAGGCCGAGATCCGCGGTCACCGCCGCACCTACATCGGCTCCATGCCGGGCAAGATCATCCAGTCGATGAAGAAGGCGAAGACTACCAACGCCTTCATCCTGCTCGACGAAATCGACAAGCTGGGTGCCGACTGGCGGGGGGATCCATCCTCGGCCCTCCTTGAGGTGCTGGACCCTGCCCAGAACTCCACCTTCGGCGACCACTATCTGGAGGTCGATTACGATCTGTCGAATGTGATGTTCGTGACGACGGCCAACAGCCTGAACATGCCCCAGCCGCTGCTCGACCGCATGGAGATCATCCGGGTTGCCGGCTATACCGAGGACGAAAAGGTCGAGATCGCCAAGCGGCATCTCCTCCCCAAACTCGCCAGGGACCATGGGCTGAAGGACGGCGAGTGGATCGTGCCGGATGACACGATCCGTGACCTCATCCGCTATTACACGCGCGAAGCGGGCGTGCGCTCGCTGGAGCGGGCCTTGGGTGGTCTTGCCCGCAAGGCTGTGCGTGAGATGGCACGGACCAGGGCCCTCACCATCACCGTCGATGCCGGGAAGCTGGCCGACTATGCCGGTGTGCGGAAATACCGCTACGGCGAGACCGACGCAGAGGATCAGGTCGGTATTGTCACCGGGCTGGCCTGGACCGAGTTCGGCGGCGACATCCTGACCATAGAGGCCATCCGGATGCCGGGTCGCGGGCGCATGACCGTGACCGGCAATCTCAGGGATGTCATGAAGGAGTCCATCTCGGCTGCGGCGAGCTATGTTCGGGCGCGGTCCCTGACCTTCGGCGTCAAGCCGCCTGTCTTCGAGAAGACCGACATCCACGTCCACGTACCTGATGGCGCGACGCCCAAGGATGGTCCGTCGGCCGGCGTCGCCATGACGGTGGCCATGGTCTCGGTTCTGACCGGTGTGCCGGTGCGCAAGGATATCGCCATGACCGGCGAGATCACCTTGCGGGGTCGCGTTACCGCCATCGGGGGTCTCAAGGAGAAGCTGCTGGCTGCGCTGCGCTCCGGCGTGAAGACCGTGCTGATCCCGCAGGAGAACGAGAAGGACCTGGCCGATGTGCCGGATACGGTGAAGCAGGCGCTGGAGATCGTGCCGGTGTCGACAGCGGACGAGGCACTGAAGTGGGCGCTGGTCGGGACTCTTACACCTGTCGAGTGGGACGAAACGACCGACCCGCTTCCCCCGCCGGCACCATCGGCCACTGCTGGGCCTGATACCGTCATCAGCCACTGAGGCAACGGGCTGCGGCGGTCGGGGCGGCTTCGGGTCGGACAGGATCGGAATGCCGCCTTGAACCGCCGGAGCGGCCCGGGCATAGGCTTTTGACAGGGGCGGCTAGCTCAGCTGGTCAGAGCACCTCGTTTACACCGAGGGGGTCGGGGGTTCGAACCCCTCGCCGCCCACCAGAGACGAAAAGGGCCGCCGGATCACTCCGGCGGCCCGTTCTCATGGTGCAGGTCTGCTGCCTAGAAGCGGAAACTGGCCCGCAGCAGCAGCATGTACCGCATGTAGTCGCCAATCAGCTCCGCGTCGGCGCTCACACTCAGCATGCCCAGCTCATTCCCGACATTCAGGCGGAAGCCGATGATGGGGCCGCCGCCCTCGATGGTGTCGGGGTCGAGGGTGAAGGAGGGGCCGCCGCTGGCAAAGCGGGCGATGGTGGCGCCCGGGTCGACAGAGATGTTCTGACGCCAGCCGATACGGAACTCCGGCTTCAGCCAGCTGTTCTCGTCAATGGTGTAAGCAATGTTCATGGCCGCTACAGCCGAGAACATGTGGCCGTCTCGCTTGTCGATGATCAGGTCGAAACTGTCACCGCCGCCGACTTCCTCGCGCGCGTCCTCGCTGAGCGAGAAATACTCGGCGTAGACCTCGGGACGCAGCGTGAAGCGGCCATAGTCACGCTCATATGAGGCACCGCCGGCTGCGGCGAGGCTGAAGCCGTTCCAGCTCGATTCGTTGCTGACATTCAGGCCACCGCCGACAAACTGGCGCTGGGCCTCGAACGAGGCGTAGCCTGCGGCCGCCCGGGCCCAGGTCGTCCAGTACTGGCCCTGGGCGCGCCAGTAGAGACCCAGCTCGATCAGGCTGGCCGTCAGATTTTCCTGGGCTTCCGCCTCGGGGTCTTCGAGGTCGGAGGACGTGAAGGCCACGCTGAGCCCGACAGCGCCGTTGACCGTCCCGTACTCAACGCCGCCGGCAAACCCGAAACCTTCCGAGCGGAAGCCGTAGGATTCGGTCTTGTCCTTGTCGGCGTAGAAGGTGATTTCCTGGACCCAGGCGCTGGTCTGACCAGGCGCAGCCGAGGCATTCCGTCCAACAAGCGCACGGGTCACGGCATCCACGCCACTGGCGAGGGAAAGCAGGGGGCCGCCCGAGTGGTCCGGCAGCATCTGCTCGTAAAGTCCGATGAAGCCTTCACGATCCGTCTGGCTGATAAAGGCTGACAGGAAGCCCGAGTCCCGATCCAGCGCGTCGTAGATCGCATCATAGGCCGCGCTCTCGACCGAGATGAAGCCGGCCTCCTCGGCTGTCCGGCGACGAACGTCGATATAGACCTGGTTGTTCGGAAGGTCCGCGCCCGCGCCGAGGATGAACAGATAGGGGGCGTTCTCGGTGATGGCGTCGAAATCCAGCGCGCCAAAGTCCAGGGTGCCCGCATCGATCACGGTGAAGCGGCTGGGTCCGTCGATCAGCGAGGTAAACCGGACGCCCAGTTCAGCGCCGTCCTCGATCGTGGCGGTTCCCGACACGTTGAAACGCGACGACGAGTTCGTGTTTCCGTCGATGTTCACCACGAACCGGCCGTCTCCGCCGATCGTCAGGTTCGAGATATCGGTCGCGGTCGTCTGGTTGAGGTCCAGCACCCCGTTGGTCACGGTGATATCCAGCAGGCCGTCGCTGTCGCTGATGCCACTGCGCACATAAGCCCCGCCGGAGATCAACAGCGTGTCGAGGCCGTCACCGAAGGAAATGTTGCCGAGAACGGCGCCGTTGCGGACGTCGAACACATCGTTTCCGGACCCCAGCAAGATGTCGCCGACCATGAACGGCTCGTCACTGTCGGGGACGCCGTCGCCGTCCGTATCAGTCGCATCGCTGTCGGGATCGACAATACCGTTCTGGACGATCGTCACGCCGGTCGTATTGGCCTGCACGTTGATCAGGGTCGTCGTACCCGTGAGCGGATCGCCCGCATCATTGGCAAGGAGGTTGGTCTGCATCGACCCGGTATTGATGATGGAGGTCAGCGTGCCGCTGAGATCCAGAAGCCCGGTCAGGTCGGCTGTGCCCCCGCCGGACGATGCGAGGAACTGGCCGTTGTTGACAAAGCTGGGCAGATTGGCGCCAGCCTCGATAAGAAGGGTGGTGACCGTCGTGTTCAGATCGGAGGCTGAAGCCGCCGTGAGGGCGCCATTGTTCACGAAGGTAGGGGTCGTCACGCCACTGGAGAGGCGGACGCCGACGGAGTTGGCATCATAGGCAAGAGCCGCGACCGTTCCCGAATTCAGGATGCCCCCCTCCACGATGACCGCCTGACCGCCCGCAACACCGAAGCGGATGGCGTTGGCCTCAATACCGTCGTAGACGCCCTGGGCTGTCACCGCTCCCTGGTTGATGAAGCCGTAAGCGAGGTCGCCCGTTCCGGCGAGGCCGAGTGTAACGGTCTGGGTGTCCGATCCGATCAGGATCGCCGGGGCTTCACCGAACACATTGATCTGCGCGGTACCTTCATCGGCGTCGGCGATACCGTCGCCGTCCTCGTCGGTCTCGTTATCGTCCGCATTCACCGGCGGTCGGCCGAAGGTCACGCCTCCAGCCACATTGCCGGCGATGATCACGGCAGGCCCCCCCTGCAGCAGATCATCCGCATCAAGCCTTGAGATAAATTCATCCGTCGGCCGACTGGTGTAGCGATAGCCCGTCGACGAGATCGAGCCCTGGATGTTCAAGCCGCCGGTAATGTTCCCGAACATGCCGATCGCGGTGGACCCGCCGCCCACCGTCGCGACGCTGCCTCCAAGGTAGACCGTTCCGTCGATCGGCCCTAGCGCCCGAACGCCCATGCTGTTGTTGCCGATGACGCGGATCGTGCCGTGACTGGTCAGGTTTCCGATCAGACCGCTTTCAAGCGAGATGCCGAAAGACTCATTCCCCTCGACCAGCATGGTGGCGGTCGACAGGAGGACAAGGTTGCCGGTCATATTGCCCGCCCCGGCCAGCCGGACTCCATAGCGCCCGGACCCGCTCGCGAAGGGGCCGTCGAAATCGCCGTCGTTGTCGGAGTCGGTGTCCTGGGTGATGTCGTCCGTGATCACGATCGAGCCGGCGATCATAATGTCGGTGGTATTCCCGCCCTCGATCAGGATGGCCGTCGCCCCGCTCGCTGCGTTCGACATCGTGATGTTGCCGCCGGAGTTGATCGAGAAATCGTTGCTCGAATTGACCGTGACGGCGGTCCCCGAGGTCAGGTTGATCGTACCCCCCGAGGTGATGATGATGTCATTGGGGCCGCTGCCCGCAGGGTTTGCCGTTGTGATCGGCGTTGTGCGGGAAGAATCAATGGCGACCTGTGCATTGGCGCCGCAGGCGAAGAGAAGGGGAGCGATCGCCGCTGCGGTCGCATACAGATAACGCATTCGGAACAAACCCCTCGTGAAAACGCGCGAGCCGTAAGGTCCGCCCCGTCTAGCAGGACCAAACCCGTTGTGTCCCAAGTTTCTCGAATTTGAGGCGAATGCAAGGCCGCAGGGCTTTTTTGGCGAACCTGCCGGGCGGGTGTGACTTGCACATTTCAATATCAAGATGATATCACTTCGATATAAACGGAGGGTGCAAATGTCTGAGGCGCAAAATTCGAACCGTTCCGCCGCGCATGCCGCGTCCCGCGAGTATACGGCCCGCTCGGCAAGCGGCATTGCAATGCTGCTTGCCAGCCTCGTCCTGATTGTCGGGGGAGCCGGGCTCGTCGTGCTGGATCCTGAGGCCGCGTGGAATGTGGGTGCCGGGATTGCGGCGGCCACGGTCGGTCTTCTGGTCCTGTGCGGGCTCTACTCCCTGCAGCCGAACGAGGGCATGGCGATTCTTCTTTTCGGGGATTACCGCGGGACCGACCGCAAGACCGGACTGCGATGGGTTCTGCCCTGGTATTCGAGAAAGAAGATTAGCCTGCGTGTTCGCAACCTCACCAGTGACAAGCTGAAAGTGAACGACAGGCGGGGGAACCCGATCGAGATTGCGGCCAATGTCGTCTGGCGCGTCGAGGATTCGGCGCAGGCCCTGTTCGACGTCGACGACTTTCGCGCCTTCGTGAATATCCAGGTGGATACGGCCCTCAGGGATATGGCCTCACACTATGCCTATGACCATGCGGAGGATCACGAACTGACCTTGCGGGCCGACGCTGAAGAGGTCGCTGCCAGACTGCGTGAGGAACTGGTCGGAAGGATCGCCGTGGCGGGGGTGGCCATTGACGAGGCCCGCATCGCCCATCTGGCTTACGCCCCGGAAATCGCCGGTGCCATGCTCAAGCGACAGCAGGCTGAAGCCGTACTCGGCGCGCGCCGCCTGATTGTCCGTGGCGCCGTGGAAATGGTGGAGAATGCGCTGGAGGACCTCAACACCCGGGGCGTGGTTGAGCTCGACGAGGACCGCAAGGCGGCGATGGTGTCGAACCTGCTTGTGGTGCTCTGTGCTGACCGGGAGGCCCAGCCCGTTGTCAATACGGGGACCCTTTACGGGTAGGGGAGCGGATGCCCAGGGACCGGAAGGCTTTTCTGTTCAGAGGTTCGCCGCAGGTTATGGCGGCCGTCGAAAGACTGGCCGCCGCCGACCTGCGCTCGGTCAACGCCCAGGTTGAAATCCTGCTTCGGGAAGCGCTGGCGCGACGCGGACGCCGGATCGAAGGCGATACGCCGGACACGGACGAGGCTTGAGCTTGGCCCCCGTCGGGGTTACGGGCGCTTATGGTGAAATCGAAGACGCGCTCAAGACGCAAGCCCCTGGCCGACGGTCCCGGCCGGGAGAGCGGCCTCAAATTGGCCCGCAGCCTGCGCGGGCAGGAGGTCCAGGAGACGGAACTGCGTCTCATCCCGGGGCTGGACGAAGAGGTCTCGGAAGCGTTCCAGGCGGTCAAGGCCGCGGCGGCGGATGCTCGTCCCCGACTTGTGGATACAACCATGTTGTATGCGCCTCGCTCGGGCGGGGTGAAGCGTTATCTGCTGTCAAAGAAAGCCTGGCTGGCGGAGAACCGGCCAGGCATCGCCCATAGCCTGGTCGTGCCGGGTGCTCGCCACCGGGTCGGAAATGACGATGTCGTCCGGCTGCACGCGGCCAAGCTGCCGTTTGGTGACGGCTATCGGTGGCCGTCCTCGGTGCGCCGCTGGGGGGCGTGGGTCGCGGCGCTAAAGCCTTCGGTGATCGAGGCAGGGGACCCGTACACGCCCGGACAGGGCGCGCTCGAGGCTGGCCAGAGGGTCGGTTGCCCCGTCATCGGTTTTTGCCACTCGGACCCGGCCGGCCTGGCCGCGCTGCACTTCGGAGAGTGGGCCAAGAAGCCGGTTCAGAAGCGCTGGGCCCGCCTGTTTTCACAGTTCGATACTGTGGTCTCGCCCAGTCGCTTCATCGCGCGCCGACTGGAAGAAGCGGGGATTCAGAACATCGTCATCCGCCCGCTGGGCGTCGAGATCGACACCTTCCGGCCCGATCGCCGCGACCGGCAGTGGCTGCTGGATCAACTGGGGTTGCCGGACAGCGCCCGCCTGCTCTGCTTCGCCGGGCGTCCGGCCAAGGAAAAGAATATCGATGTCCTGATCGAGGCCGTGCAGTTGCTGGGCGACCCCTATTATCTGGTGCTGGTTGGCGCAGGCACCGGTATGCCGCCCGAAGATCGGGTGATCGCCATGCCCTATGAGACCGACCCCAAGGCTGTTTCAAAGATCATCGCCAGCTGCGATGCCTTTGTGCACGCCAATGACAAGGAGCCCTTCGGCCTGATCGTGTTGGAGGCCATGGCCTGCGGCCGCCCGGTTGTGGGCGTCAACGCCGGTGGTGTGGCCGAGACGGTCGACACGACGGTCGGACAACTGGCTGACCGGGCGGAGCCGCGGGCCTATGCCGAGGCGGTGTCGGCCCTGTTCGAGCGCGACCTCGATGCCGTGGGCCGTGCGGCCCGCATGAAGGCTGAAACCCATTTCGCATGGGACCGCGTATTTCAGGACCTTTGCCGCGTCTATGGCGAGGCCAGCGGGAAGGTCGAATTCACGCGCGGAGCATCAGAGTGAAAAGACTCCTGAGCATCGGACTGGCCGTGTTCACCGCTTTGGCGTGCGGCGCGAGTATGGCATCGGCCCAGACGGTCTACATCGTGCGGCATGCCGAAAAGGCCAGCGACACAGAGCGGGACCCCGTGCTGTCAGAGGCTGGGAGGGCGCGCGCAGGGGCTGTGGAGACCCTGTTCGCGGACGGCACTCCGGACCTGGTGGTGGTCAGCCCCTTGCAGCGTACGCGCCTGACTGCAGAGCCGACGATTGAAGCCTCCGGTGCCTTCGTCGCCATCAGCCCGCTGGACGCCGGCGTGGACGCCCATGTGGCGACCATCCGCCAAGGTGTGCTGGCTCTGCCGGACGCTTCGGTGATCCTGATTGTCGGCCACAGCAACACCGTCCCGTTGATTGCCCGGGCGCTTGGCTACGAGACACCGGACATGCCCGAGTGCGAGTATGACCGTCTGATACGGATAGAGCTCAGGAATGGCCAGATATCCGGCGAGACGCTTCGCTACGGCGCACCCGGCACCTGTTGACGCCTGACGTTCGTAACGTCGGCTCGGCTTTGCGTCTTGGCTTCCTGACCCGGGAGAAAAGCGCTCCGGCCTGTCGGTTCCCGGCCCCACCGCAATGCTCCAGCGACATCATCGGCGAGGTGCTGCCGATCATCGGAGGGCTGTAGGGGAGGGTGGGAGAGGGGAACGCGGCGCCATTCCGAACCAGGTCAGGAATGGCGCGAGTGACGGGGCTCGAACCCGCGACCTCCGGCGTGACAGGCCGGCACTCTAACCAACTGAGCTACACCCGCGTTTCCCGTTCAGGCGTTGCCGCCCGAAGGAGGGCGTCGTTTAGGCGGGGCCTCGACCGACGTCAAGCGGGTCGAGGCCCCATTTTTTCATCAACCCGCCGGAACCGCCTGGACCGGCGGCTCGGCGGCCGCAGCAGGGGCCACCGGCGCTGACGGGCCGGTCAGGGCTTCGGGCTGGACGGCCTCAATCGGCGGCGGCGGCTGGTAGCGGACGCTCTCGCCCGGCCCGAGAGGAAGCTGGAAGGCTGCCCACAGTCCCGTCAGGATCGCCCCGGTGATCGAGAAGGCGATCGAATAGGGCAGCATAACCGCCATCAGGCTGCCGAGGCCGAACTCCTTTACCCATCGCTGGGCGAACGTAAGGATGAGCGGGAAATAGACCATCAAGGGCGTGATGATGTTGGTGGTCGAATCACCCATCCGGTAGGCTGCGGTGGTCATGTATGGGCTGACACCGACCAGCATCAGCATCGGCACGAGGATGGGGGCGAGGAAGGCCCACTTGGCCGATGCCGAACCGACGAAGATGTTCACCAGCGCCGCCACGACCACGATCGAAACCAGCAGGATGAACAGTTGCATGGCCCCGATCGGCTCGGTTGAGCCGGCCTCGATGCCCGACAGTACCCGGATCTGCTCTGCGCCTGCGACCGCCATGATCGGCCCCAGACCGGACCAGTTGAACAAGGCGACGAAGTGGGCCGCGACAAAGGCCAGGACGATGTAGGGCCCCATGTCGGCCATTGCCTGGGAGGTCATGCGCACGATGTCGCGATGGCTCTTGATGGTCTTGGCCGCGATCCCGTAGGCCGTGCCGGTCAGCAGGAACATCAGGAAGAAGGCCGCGACCAGGGAGTGATAGAAGGGCTGAAGTCGCGCGGCCTGGGTTGCTCCCTCGGGATCGATGAGGGGTGCGGAGGGCGACAGGACCAGCCAGGCGAACAGGCCAATGACCAGCAGGGCGGCAAGGCCCGCCCAGACCAGACCCGCCCGCTCCCGGCTTTCCAGCGGCTTTTCGGCGTCCTCGATGGGCGCGCCGGCGATCGGGGTCCAGGTACCGAGGCGCGGCTCGACGACCTTGTCCGTGACCCACCAGCCAACCGGGACGAACAGCAGGGTCATGCCCGCGATGAACCACCAGTTGCCCGCGATGTTGATCGAGAAGGACGGATCGACCAGCTGTGCTGCAGGCTCGGTCAGGCCCAGCAGAAGCGCATCCAGCTGTCCCGGGAAAATGTTAGCCGAGAACCCGCCGGACACGCCGGCAAAGCCTGCGGCGATACCGGCGATCGGGTGACGCCCGGCCGCAGCATAGATCGCGGCGGCAAGAGGGATCAGGACGACATAGGCCGCGTCAGCCGCGTGGTTGGCGACGATGGCCACAAAGATCACGATCGGCGTCAGCAGGGCCCGGGGTGCCTTGGAGACCCCGGCCTTCATCGCCGAGGAGAACAGGCCGGTCCGTTCGGCCACACCGGCGCCCAGCATCACGACCAGGACATAACCGAGCGGCGCAAAGCCGGTCAGGGTCTTCGGCATGTCTTCGAAAAGTCGACGAAGATTCGCGCCGGAAAACAGACTTTGCGCCTGGATGACGTCGCCCGTGATGGGATTGAGAGCTTGCCATCCCTGGGCGGACGCAAAGACGCTGAAGCCCATCAGTCCCAGAATAAGCCAGACGAAAATAAAGACGGGGTCGGGCAGGCGATTGCCCGCTTTCTCCACCCCGTTCAGCAGCCAGTTGCCGATACCCATGTGCAAGAATCCTCCGACTGATGCCTCACCCTAAGGGGGCGACCTTGGCAAAGGCCCGTGAGCCTGTCGATTCCCGTGTTGAGCTTGCGAACCGTTCTCAAGAAAAACCTTTTGCCGCATGGGTTTGAACCGGCGCCAGCTTGGGTCTAGAAAGCGCCGAATCCGCCGTCTCCCCGTGCGCGAGGCCCCGCTCTATGAACGCCTATCTGCTTGAATATCTGCCGGTCGTGATCTTTCTCGCGATCGGCGCGGTCATCGGCATCCTCTTCATGGTGGGTGCATGGGCCATGGCGCCGAACAATCCCGACAGTGAGAAGCTCTCGGCCTATGAGTGCGGCTTCAACGCCTTCGACGACGCTCGAATGAAGTTCGACGTCCGGTTCTATCTGGTCTCGATCCTGTTCATCATCTTTGACCTCGAGGTAGCCTTCCTGTTCCCCTGGGCCGTGTCGATGTTCGATCTGTCAAAGGCGGGCATGGTCTTCGCCTTCTGGTCGATGATGGTTTTCCTCGGCGTGCTGACGGTCGGCTTTATCTATGAGTGGAAACGAGGAGCCCTGGAATGGGAGTGATCGTCACCCCGGACGGCCGTCCCGCCAGCACCGCGTTTGGCCAG
>CAYNDG010000035.1:4386-10978 GCA_964395805.1 uncultured Brevundimonas sp. | reverse complement strand
GAAGCCCACGGCGAGGCCGAGCAGGTTGTGGATCAGCAGGAACAGGGCCGACGCGGTCGAACGCATGGGCGCCGGCACAAGGTTCTGGATCGAGGCTGTGATCGGGCCCAGCCAGGCCAGGTTCAGACCGGTCGGGATGATGAAGATCAGGAAGGCCACGATCAGGGACTGGGCCCGGGTGCCCCCGTCAGCAAAAATCTGGGCGATCAGCCAGTCGGAATTCATCGCCAGGATGAAACAGGGGGCCGAGATCAGGAAGGCGATGGCGGGCACCAGGGGGTAGGCCCCCTTGCCCCTGTGAGCCAGCCGGTCGGCGATCATGCCGCCCAGCCAGATGCCGAGGATGCCGCCGATCAGGGCGATTCCGGAATAGTACCAGCTGACCTCGCGCAGGGTCAGGTCGAAGCTGCGCATGAAGAACAGGGGCAGCCAGCCGGCCACGCCATAGCCGCAGACAGAAGAGGAGGCCGCCCCCAGCGCCAGAAGCCAGAAGCTCTTCTTCCTGATGACGACCGAGGCGGTCGAGCGGGCGATCATGAGCGAAACCCCGATCACCAGCGCCAGCAGACCGGCAAAGCCGAGAACCATGGCGTCGCCAAGGGCCAGGAGGCCGGAATAGGCGAGCGCGGCGAGGGCCAGCAGACCCGCACCCAGCCCCAGCATGATGAGCGAAGCCGTCCGGCCCACAGCAGACGACGCCGCCGGCGGATGCGAGGCCACGGCGGCGGCATCGGCCGGAGCCGCAGGCTCGACGGGACGCGGAACGTCCGTCGCGCCGCGCTTGGGATCCTTGACCGTCAGACGGAGGACGGGCGCCACCAGTATGCCGATCAGGCCGACCACGATGAAGGCCGTCCGCCAGCCGTACTCAGCCGCCAGCAGCCCGCCGACCAGGGTGCCGGCCGCCGTGCCCAGCGGAATGCCGAAGGCGAAACCGGCGAGAGCCCGCGCGCGCTGATGCGGCGGGAAATAGTCCGCGACCAGGGAATAGGCCGGAGCGACGCCGCCGGCTTCACCGACACCGACGCCCATGCGGTACAGGAAGAGCTGACCATAGGAGGTCGCGACGCCGCACAGGGCCGTGAAGCCCGACCAGACCGTGAGGGCGCCCGTCATGATCCAGACCCGGCTGTAGCGGTCCGCCAGCCAGGCGAGCGGAATGGCGAGGGTGGAATAGACGGAGGCGAAGGCGATGCCACCGAGCAGGCCGAACTGGCTGTCGGACAGGCCGAACTCTTCCTTCAGGGGCGCGGCCAGGATGCCGATGATCTGGCGGTCCAGAAAGTTCAGCATGTAGACGAAGATCAGGATCGCCAGAACATAGAAGCGATAGCCCGGGGAGACGGGCTTTTCGGCGCCGGTCTGCTCCGGGCCGGGCGCGGCAGCGTCGGTCATGGCGGTTTCCCCTGATGGTTCCTGTACCGGGCGAGACGGTAGCGTTCCCGGTCCGGCATGCAAAAGAAAAAGGGCGGCGGCTCAAAGGAACCGCCGCCCGGACAGGTGTCAGACGTTCAAGGTCGGGATCAGAACTTGATCTGGATCGATCCGGTCACGGTCCGCGGCGGGCCGTAGTAGCCGATGATCGAGTCGTTGAAGAGGGCGCCCGGGAAGTTGTAGCCGCCCACGCGATATTCTTCATCGGTCAGGTTCTTGCCGAACAGACCGATGCTCCAGCGCTCACTCGGGGCGGTCCAGACCGCCGACAGGTCAACCAGGGCGTAGGCTTCCTGGTCGAGGATCGGGTTCGGGAACTCGAACTGGCTGAAGTCACCGCGGTAGCTGACCGCCGGGATCACGACCAGCTCGCCCCCGGCCAGGTCACCCCGCCACGTGAGGCCGAAATAGCCGGTCCACTCGGGCGCATTCTGGAGGACAACCAGATCGGAGATGTCCTCGAAGGCCATGGTGGTCAGGTTGTAGCGCAGGAACTCTTCGAACTCGCTGTTCAGATAGCCGACCGCGAAGTTGGCCGAGAGGTTCTCGGTGAGGAACAGCGACCCCTCGAACTCGGCCCCGTAGAAGGTCGAGCGGCCGACGTTGTCGACGAAGCTGGCGATACCGCTGACGGCCGGAACCTGGGTCGTGACCTGCTGGTCCTGGTACTCGTTGTAGAAGATGGCCGAGCTGAACGAGAGCGGGCCGGCGCGGCCCTTCAGGCCGACTTCATAGCTGTCGACGGTTTCAGGGTCATAGCCATTGACCGTATTCGGCGTGAAGACGGCGTCACCGCGCATGTCGAAGCCGCCGGACTTGAAGCCCGAGGACCACGAGGCATAGCCGGTGATGTCATCCGAGAAATCGTAGGACAGGGCGATCCGCGGCGAGATGTTATCGAACGTCCGCTCGTTGGTGTAGTTGGTACGCACGAGCAGGGGGGCGCGGACGGTCCCGCCCAGCAGGGGCGAACGGGTGGCGCCCAGGTAGTTGGCGCGGAACACGGTGCCGGTCTTGGTGTCCTCGGTCCAGCGGATACCGAGGCCGAGGTGCAGGCGATCGGTCAGGTCGAGGTTGACGTCCCCGAAGATCGCGAGGCTCTCGGTGTCGACCACGCCGCCGGTGCCGATGACGATCCCGGCGTTGCCGAGGATGGTGTCAAAGGCGCCCTCGGCCGAGCCATCCAGATAGAAGACGCCGAACACGCCCTGGATCCGGTCATAGTTGAACTGGAACTGGAACTCCTGGGTGATCTGCTCGTCGGCATAGTAGGCCGGAATGTCGAGCGTCGGGGCGGGCGTGTTGTCGAAGTCGATAACCGTGTCGGTACGACCCTCACGCCAGGCGGTGATCGACTTGAACGTCCAGTTCTCGCTCACATTGATCTGGGCGGTGAAGGAATAGCCTTCGCTCTCGACCGAGTTCTCGTCGCCGATGCCGGCGTAGGTGTCATAGACACTGCCGGGAACGCCGGCACCCGGACCGACGCCGGCCACTTCACGGTGACCGTGACGGGGGCTGGAATCATCCTGGACCCGATCATAGGCAAACCGGAAGAAGACCTCATCCCGCGGCGTGAATTCGGCGCTGGCGCGGAAGGCGGTGACGTCCTTGTCATAGTGTTCGGCACCGGTGTTCAGATTGGTGCCATAGCCATCGCGCGTCAGGCTGGCGAAGGCGGCACCGACCCGGAAGGTGTCGCTCAGCGGAACGCTGCCGGACGCGACCAGATCGACCTGGTTATAGCTGCCATAGGCGCCGCGCAGGGTGGCCTCGGCGTTCTGCGACAGGCGCGAGGTCACATATTTGATGGCACCGCCGACGGTGTTGCGGCCGTACAGCGAACCCTGGGGTCCGCGCAGGACCTCGATGCGCTCGATATCGAAGACGTCGAGGACGGCACCCTGCGGACGGGCGATATAGACGTCATCGACATACAGGCCGACGCCGGGCTCAAAGCCCCACAGCGGGTCCTGCTGGCCGATGCCGCGGATGAAGGAGATCAGGGTCGAGTTCGAGCCGCGGGCCACCTGGACGGTCGCGTTCGGCGTCTGCTGCTGCAGGACAGTGATGTCGGTGGCACCGGTTTCCTCAAGCCGTTGGGCAGAGAGGGCGGTCACGGCGACCGGGACGTCCTTGAGCTGCTCATCCCGGCGGCGGGCCGTGACGACGATCTCATCGAGGGACGTTGCGCCCGGCTCCCGTCCCGGGGCCTCCTGGGCGATGGCGGTGACGGACAGGGCGCTCCAGGCGGCCCCGGCCAGAAGGACGGTCTTTACGAGTCTGTTCATTTGGAACCCCATTCTCTGTTTCCAGCCCGAGACGCTTTTATTCAGCGTTCAATGATTTTCCGCAGAGTGGCGCTCTTTTTTGCCGTCTGTCAAACGCCAGCGCCCGGAATACGGTGGAATTCCGCCCGGCCTGTGGCAGGAATGCATACCTGACCCGGCCCTCCGAACCGGTGATTGCCCGATCCGCACGCCCCGACTAGCCTTGACGAATGAGCAAGGCGAGCGCCACCGACGATCCCGGTCCGACCCCGAAAGGTGCCCGGAGCGAGCGTACCGAATCAACGGCGCGGCGCGGGCGGCCACCCAAGAGCCTCGGGGCGCGCAACGGGGACACGCGGGAATCCATCCTCGATGCGGCCGAGGATCTGTTCTCGAAACACGGCTTCTACGGGGTCACCATCCGGGAAGTGGCGCGCGAGGCCGGCGTCGATACGGCCCTGGTCCACTATTATTTCGGGGCCAAGCGGGATCTGTTCGACGCGGTGTTCCTGCGCCGTGCCGAGGTCTGGAACAACGAACGGGTCGAGGCCATCAATCGCTATGCCGGCGAGCACGAAGGCGCGATGACGCTCGAAGGCCTGCTCGAGGCCTTCCTCCGGCCGCCCTTCCAATGGTCGCTCAAGGGCGGTCCCGGCTGGAAACACTATTCGGCGCTGGTGGCCCAGACCAATGCCAATCCGACCTTTGGCGGCGAGACCATGGCCCGCTATTTCGATCCGTCGATCCGACGCCTGATCGACCTGCTCCGGGTCGTGCTCCCCGAAGCCAGCGACGAGGATCTGTACTGGGGCTGGCACAATCT
The DNA here is from genome assembly GCA_964395805.1 of uncultured Brevundimonas sp. Classification (GTDB taxonomy): domain Bacteria; phylum Pseudomonadota; class Alphaproteobacteria; order Caulobacterales; family Caulobacteraceae; genus Brevundimonas. The sequence continues at coordinate 6,451 of CAYNDG010000035.1, read as the reverse complement.
GTCGGGCGCCCTGACCCTGACGCTGGGTGAGACCGGACGCCTCGACCGGCTGTCAGGAGGGCTGTGCCGCTCCGGCGACCTCGACAGCGCCTGCGAATATATGGTGCGCTTCGCCGCCGCCGGATTCCGGGCCGTTGCCGGACGGGGCAGCTAGACCGTCCCGGGCTCGACGGGGGCCGACGCCTTGTCCCGGGCCTTGCCGGCCTTCTTGCCTGATTTCCTGGAGGCCGCCTTCTCAGCCTTCTGGGCCGCCTTTTCCGCCTTGCGCAGCTCCTTGAGCCGCTTCTTCTCGGCCCGGGCCTCAGCCTTGGCCTCTTCCGGAGCGGAATCGGCCGCGCCGGCCAGCTCGGTCAGGATTTCGAGGAAGGTGTCCCGGCGGCCCTTGGGCAGCAGGGCCAGAATCTGGCGATCGGCCTCGATCACCCGCGGCCGGACTTCAGCGAGCGCCGCCTCTCCTTCCGGGGTCAGATGAACCGCCATGGCGCGGGCATCCAGTGTCGATCGTTCCCGGGACAGCAGGCCCCGGCGGGTCATGCGGGCCACGAGATCGGCAAGGGTGGAGCGGTCGACGCCGGTCGCCTTGACCAGATCCGTCTGGGTCAGCCCGCCGCGCAGGGACACCGCTTCCAGCACGGCAAACTGCCGCTGGGTCAGCCCGTCGGATCCCACCTCGCGGGTGTAGACGTCCAGGGCCAGTTGCAGGGCGCGGTGGATCAGGTGACTGGGCGATTCGGCCAGCGCGCCCGACTCCCGAGCCTTCTTGCCCGACTTGACCATGGCGCTCGCCTCCCCTGGCGTTCCTGAACAATCAAGGGCTAGCAGCACCGCTTTACGCTTTGACGACGGCTGCGCGACATTTCTTCCGTTGCCACCCTTGGCTTGCTCAGGGTGCTGCGTTCGGCCCCCGGGGTGGAGGGGGAATCTTGCCCTCGGCCTCCGGCGTGAGGTTGCGGATGATCAGGGGAAGGTTGCTGATTCCGAAGACGGAGGAGGCAATCCACAGCACACCCCGGAAGCTGACCCATACATCGGCCGGATCGACGCCCTCGCGGCCAAGCTGGTCAGCCGCCCACAGGACCAGGGCCTCGCTGCGTACCGCCTCGTTCACCAGGGCCACGGCCGCGAAGAACAGGCCGTACCTCAGCGTCAGGATGCGCCAGGCCCGGTCATTGATCGGAATCACACTGCCCAGCAGGGCCTTGAGCGGCAGCTTGCCCAGCCGCAACCCGCCCAGCAGCAGGATCGACAGGCTGAGGTTCAGGATGGTCACCTTCAGCTTCACCCACAGATCGTCCTGGGTGAACAAGGTCAGCAGGCCAAAGACGAGGGCGAAGCCGCCGACGATCAGGGGCATCAGGGCCAGACGACGTTCCACGGCCCAGCCGACCGCCACGGCCACGGCGGCGCCGCCCACCAGGAACCATGTGGCCTGGACCAGTGCCTCGTCGCCGGGAAGCCCGCGCAGACGATAGACGATGAAGGCGCCGGCAAAGGCCACCAGGGCACCGAAATCGACGGCCTGCCGGATCCAGGCGGGGGGCGCGGCGCGCTCAGTCATGATGTGGCCTCCAGTCCAACCAATGACCGGGCAAAGGCGTCGGCGTCAAACGGTTGCAGATCGTCGACGCCCTCTCCGACCCCGATCAGCTTGATGGGGGCGTCCGACGCCTGGGCGACCGGGACCAGCACGCCCCCGCGCGCCGTGCCGTCCAGCTTGGTCATCACCAGACCCGACACATAGGCGGTGCGGCCGAAGATCTTTTCCTGCTCCAGGGCATTGCGGCCGACGGTGGCGTCCAGCACCAGCAGGGTCTCGTGCGGGGCCTCGGGGTCGACCTTTTTCAGGACCCGTACGATCTTCAGCAGTTCGTCCATCAGGGCCGACTTGTTCTGCAGCCGCCCGGCCGTGTCGATCAGAACGACATCATAGCCCTCGGCCCGGGCGCGGGTCAGGGCGTCGAACGCGAGACCGGCCGGATCGGCGCCGTCGCGGCGGCTCTCGAAGGTGGCCCCGGCCCGGTCGGCCCAGACCTTCAGCTGTTCGCGGGCGGCCGCGCGGAAGGTG
>CAYNDG010000035.1:0-4357 GCA_964395805.1 uncultured Brevundimonas sp. | reverse complement strand
CTGGCGCCCTGACCGGTCAGGTCGGCGGCGATCTTGCCCAGGGTCGTCGTCTTGCCAGAGCCATTGACGCCGACAAACAGGGTGACGAAGGGGCGCGGACCGGACAAGGGCTCATAGCGGGCCTCGTGGGAGCGCAGCTCGTCGGCCACCGCCTCGGCCAGCGCCGTCTTGACCTCGACCTCGGACGCCCCCGCCCCGAAGCGCAGGGCGCGGAACCGCTCGACGATGCGGTCGGTCGCGGCCGGACCCAGATCGCTTTCCAGCTGTTCCAGCGCGGTCTCGCTGAGCGGTTCCCGGACGAAGGTGGAGACCACCTGTTCGGTCATCTGGCGCGAGGATCGGGACAGTCCGTCGCTCAGCCGCTGCAACCAGCCTTTTTTCGGTGCGTCATTCATGGGGTCCGCTTTAGCGGTCACGGTCGTCAGCGTCACCTGTGACACGAAGAAACCGCATCTTGGGGACTGCGCCCTATATGTGCGACAAGACGGCGGTCGGCGCCCAGATGCTCCCTTGGCGCGCTCCCGGATGGATTGATGGCCCAGACACATCCCTTCTTCAGCCCCGCGACCCACGGCTTTGTGCGTGTGGCGGCGGCCACGCCTGTGGTTCATCCGGCGGACCCCAAGGCCAATGCCGACGAGCATATCCGCCTGATCGAGGCGGCGGCCGGACAGGGCGTGGACCTGATCGTCTTTCCCGAGCTGAGCCTGAGTGGTTATGCGCTGGATGACCTGCACATGCAGGACGCGCTGCTGGATGAGGTAGCGGCGCAGATTCGTCGTATCGCCGTGGCTGCGGGAGAGGCGCATCTTGCCGCCGTGTTCGGTGCGCCCATCCGGCACGGCGATCGCCTCTACAACTGCGCCGTCGTGGTGGCGAACGCGAAGGTGCGCGGCGTGGTGCCGAAGACCTACCTGCCCAACTATCGCGAGTACTACGAGAAGCGGTGGTTCGCAGCCGCCGACGAGGTTGGCCTCAACTATCCCATGGTCGCGACCGGCGGCGAGTATGCGCCCTTCGGAACCCATGTGATGTTCGAGGCCGACAACCGTCCCGGCTTCGTGTTCAGCGTGGAGATCTGCGAGGACTTCTGGGCGCCGCTGCCGCCGTCGACCCGTCAGGCCATGGCGGGGGCGCGCATCCTGCTGAACCTCTCGGCCTCCAACATCGTCATCGGCAAGGCCGACGAGCGGGCCATGCTGTGCGCCAGCCAGTCGGCGCGGGCCATGGCCGCCTATGTCTTCACGGCGTCTGGCTGGGGCGAAAGCACCACCGACCTGGCCTGGGACGGCCAGGCCATGGTCCATGAGCTCGGCGCGAAACTGGCCGAGGGCGAACGGTTCGGGATGGGCGGCGGGCTGACGATCTGCGACGTCGACGTAGACCGGGTCGGTCAGGATCGTCTGCGCAACGGAACCTTTGCCGACTGCGCCCGGCGCGAACCAGCTTCCACGCATTTCGCCACCTTGATCTTTAACGCCCGGGCTGCTCAAGCGCGTGGCGACCTCATCCGGCCGCTGGACCGCTTCCCGTTCGTGCCGGACGACCCCGCGCGTCTGGACCGCGACTGCTATGAGGCGTTCAACATCCAGGTCCAGGGCCTGATGAAGCGGATGGTGGCGACCGGGTCAAAGACCGTGGTCATCGGCATCTCCGGCGGGCTGGATTCGACCCAGGCCCTGCTGGTGGCCTGCCGGGCCTTTGATCGGCTGGAGCTGCCGCGCACCGGCATCCGGGCCTGGACGATGCCGGGCTTTGCCACCTCGGAGGGGACGAAATCGAACGCCTGGGCGCTGATGAAGGCGCTGGGGGTGACGGCCGCCGAGCTGGACATCCGCCCGACCGCCGAGCTGATGCTGCGCGAGATCGGCCATCCCACCGCCGACGGCGAGGCCATTCACGACATCACCTATGAGAATGTGCAGGCGGGCCTGAGAACCGACTATCTGTTCCGGCTGGCCAATCAGCACAACGGCTTTGTCATCGGCACGGGTGACCTGTCGGAACTGGCGCTGGGCTGGGCCACCTATGGCGTCGGCGATCACATGAGCCACTATGGGGTCAACTCCGGCGTGGCCAAGACGCTGATCCGGCACCTGATCCGCTGGGTCGCGGACCGGGAACTGGTGGGGGCGGACGCCACCCCGGTGCTCAAGGCCATTCTCGACACCGAAATCTCGCCCGAACTGGTGCCGGCGAAGGATGGCCAGATCCAGTCGACAGAGGCGACGGTCGGCCCCTATGCGTTGAACGACTTCTTCCTGTTCCACTTCAGCCGCTATGGCATGGCACCGTCCAAGGTGGCCTTCCTGGCCTGGCAGGCGTGGAAGGATGCCGCGGCGGGGCATTGGCCGGCGGGCACGCCCGAGGATGAGAAGGTCGAATACGACCTCGAGACCATCGTCTTCTGGCTGAGAAAATTCATCGTCCGCTTCTTCCAGAGCAGCCAGTTCAAGCGGTCGGCCCTGCCCAACGGGCCCAAGGTCGTGACGGGGGGCTCGCTGAGCCCGCGCGGTGACTGGCGGGCGCCCTCGGACGTCTCGGCCCGGGTGTGGCTGGACGAACTGGATGCAAACGCGCCGATCAAGACACCTTCAACGAAAGCCCCGAAATGAGCGATACCCCGACCCGCGACTCCAACGGCAATGAGCTGGCCGACGGCGACAGCGTCACCCTGATCAAGGATCTGAAGGTCAAGGGTTCGGGCGGGGTGACGTTGAAGCGCGGCACCATGGTGCGCAGGATCCGCCTGACCGGCGACCCCGAGGAAATCGAGGCCAATGTCGACAAGGTCAGGGGTCTGGTGCTGCGCACCGAGTTCGTCAAGAAGGCCTGATCCGCCGGCTGGCCTCAGGGCACGTCTGACAGGAATTCGAAGATCGCCGCCCGGGCCGCCGGTTCGTCCAGCATGGGCGCGTGGCCGATGCCGGGGACCTCGACATAGTCCATCTTCGGCGCGCGCTTGCGCATCTTTGCGGCAATGCCGGCGCTGAGCAGGTCCGAGGTCTCGCCACGCACCAAGAGGGTCGGTCGGGCCTTGGCCAGACGCCCGAACATGGGCCAGAGGTTGGGGACCAGCGCCTTGTCGCCCGCCGCCCGGATCGGCACGGCGATGTCGGGATCATAGTCGAGCACCGGCGTGCCCTCCGTCCCCTCGCGGAACACACGCTTCGCAAAGGCCGCCCAGTCGTCGGGGCCATAGTGGGGGAAGGCGACGCCGTTGATCCGTTCGACATAGGCCGTGGCGGCCTCCCAGGTCGGGGTGTCGACCGGCTGGCCGGAATAGGCGGCAATGCGGGCCAGGCCGGCCTTGTCGACCTCCGGGCCAATGTCATTGAGGATGGCGGCGGCGATCACGCGCGACCGGAGGGCGGCGACCGCCATGGTGATCAGCCCGCCCATGGAGGTGCCGAGGAACACCGCCCGCTCGATGCCGGTCTGGGCCAGCAGGGCCAGCACATCCCTTGCATAGGTCGCCGGCTGGTAGGTCATGGGATCGGGGGCCCGGTCCGAGCGGCCCCGCCCGCGGACATCAACGGCCAGCACCCGCCGGCCGCCCTGGGCCAGCAGGGTCGCGATACCGTGAAAGTCTGCTGAATTGCGGGTCAGGCCGTGGATGGCGATGACCGGCAGGCGCGCCTGACCGTCGGCCCCCGCGTAGTCGCGGGCATAGAGGTCAAGGCCATCGTCGGAGGTGAAGCGACGCTCGGCATAGGTCCGGGTCTCGGTCATGGGCAGGGCTCCGACGGCGGGGTATTTCACCCCATGTAGAATTTATGCCTCAGATCGCCAGCAGGTCACGCACGAAATCGTCGAGATTTCCACCGTCGAACAAAAAGCCCGGAATCCCGGCGCGACGCGCGGCCTCCATGTCGCTCTGCCGGTCGCCGATCATGAAAGCCCGCTTCGGATCAAGGCCGTGGTCGGCGATGGCCCGGAGAATCATGCCGGGATTGGGCTTGCGGTCCGGATGGTCCGGATGGCGCCAGGCCGGGTCGACGGCGTCGGCATGGTAAGGACAGGCATAGACGGCCCCGATGCGCCCTCCTTTTGCCGCCAGACGGCGGACAATCAGGTCGTTGAAGGCGTCCATCTGGCCATGGCTGAACAGGCCGCGCGCCACGCCGGACTGATTGGTCACGACCACCACCAGATAGCCCAGGGTGTTCAGCCGTCGCACAGCCTCGGCCGCGCCGGGGATGAAGGCCAGCTGGTCTTCACGATGCGGATAGCCGACATCCTCGATCAGGACGCCATCGCGGTCCAGGAACACGGCCGGATGGCCGGCGGACGCCGGTACTGAAATCACGTCTTCTCCCGGATTCAGGCTCAGGGGTCAGGTCCGCGAACGGACATT
>CAYNDG010000034.1:266-11164 GCA_964395805.1 uncultured Brevundimonas sp. | reverse complement strand
GCTTGCGTCGGGTGGCGGTGTTATCGCCTTACCGCAGCGCCCCCGGCGGGCGGGGCCTTCCTGCGAAGGCTCCCGGACGATCGAGTATCCCCCTCGATCCAGTGTTGAAGGCGGGCCTTATGCCCGGCTCACCAAGCCTCCCTGAGACCCGAAAGCCGAACAGCTCCGCCCTCAACCCCGCTCCATCCGCTCCCGCCGCCGCAAGGTCGCAGGCCTTACGAGCCCTCCGTGCAACGGGACGGGAGGAGTGTGGCACACCGCCGGACCTGGTCGGGCAGAACGGTGCGAGAAACTGTTGGGGCGTTGAAAGAATTGGGGAATTTGGGGGCGGCTATCGCAACACATGTCTCCTCCCTATCGCAGATGGGGAGGTGGCGCGGCGGCGCAGCCGACGTGACGGAGGGGATCTTGAGGGCGTCCGTGCGGTGACGAACCCCTCCACCGCTACGCGGCAGGGAGGAGACGGGGGCAGCGCCCTCAAACCCTCTGTGCCCCCTGTGAAACCGCTGTGCTCGCTGTGATGAACCCTGCTTTGCAGAAGCAGTTGTTCGTCGTCGATGAGGGAGCCAGCCCAGCCCTTAATCAGCGGGAGACAGGCGGTCCGCATTGAGGGATGCTGGGTCGGTCCCTATGCTGGAGCGCATCATGAAAGCTATTCTCCTCATTCTCGCCGCCCTGACGCTTATGACCGGCCCGGCGCGGGCCCAGAGCGAGGACCCGGGCGCGGTGATCGACGCCCTGCACCAGGCGGCGCGAGAGGCGGATGGTGAAACCTATTTCACCCTGTTTACGCCGGATGCCCGCTTCATCGGCACGGACGCGACCGAGCGCTGGACCGTGGCCGAGTTCGAGGCCTATGCCACGCCCTATTTCAGTCGGGGGCAGGGCTGGGACTATCAGGTGATCAGCCGCGAGCTGTCGATCCTGCCGATCGAGTGCCGTTGCGTGGCGGTGTTCGATGAGGTGCTGGAGAATGCCAGCTATGGCACCGTCCGGGGTTCGGGTGTGTTGCGGCTGACCGAGGTCGGCTGGAAGATCGAGCAGTATGTGTTGAGCTTTGCCGTGCCCAATGAGGTGGCGCGCGAGGTCGTCACCGTGATCCGCGCCGGGGAAGCCGCCCGGCCCTGATGGAGTTCGAGGACGACGCCTTTGTGCTCTCGGCCCGTCCGCATGGCGATACGGGTGTGGTGGCGGACCTGCTGACCGAATATCACGGGCGGCGGCTGACCTATGTCGCGGGCGGTGCCTCGCGGCGGATGAAGCCCTTTCTGCAGCCCGGTTCACGCGTGCGCGTCGCCTTTCGCGCACGGGACGACAGCCAGCTGGGCTCGGCGCGGCTGGAGCCCTTCGGCGAGGATGTCAGTCAGCTGTTCGACTCGCCATTGGCGCTTGCCGGTCTGTCGGCCGCGACGGCCGTGGTGCAGGGGGCCCTGCCGGAGCGGGAGCCGGAGCCCGGCGTGTTTGCGGCCATGGAGGCGCTGATGTCGGCCTTCGCCCATGATGCGGTCTGGCCCGCCGTGTTCATCCGCTTCGAGCTGGGGCTGCTGGCCAGTCTGGGGTTCGGGCTCAATCTGGATGTGTGCGCGGTGTCGGGTGCTACGGATGACCTGGCCTGGGTCAGCCCGCGCACGGGGAGGGCGGTCAGCCGGACCGAGGGTGCGCCCTATGCGGACCGACTGCTGGGCCTGCCGCCGTTCCTGCTGGGCAATCAGGCGGCGGTCGTGGAAGGGGATGTCGGCCTGGGCCTGGCCCTGACCGGCCATTTCCTCGAGGCCTGGGTCTTCCATCCGCGAGACAAGCCCTTGCCTCCCGCACGGGACTGGATGGTCGAACGACTGAAGCGAGCCGGCTTGTTATAGGGACGACCCGGGGGCTAGGGTCGCGCCAGATTCTGGAATGGGGATGAACACCATGGCGATACGCCGTTTGAAGGGGCTTGGCCTTGCCACCTCCCTGGCTCTTCTGGGCGCGCTCGGCGCGTGCGCCACCGTCGAGGTCCCCCCGGCTGCCGGGGTCGGAGCGGTATCGTCCGGGGATGCCCTGCTGGCCCGGAGGATGGAGGCCCATGTCACCTTCCTCGCCCATGATGCGCTTGAGGGGCGGGATACCGGCTCGCGTGGCTATGAGTTGGCGGCCCTCTATGTCGAGAGCCACTTCTTCTCGCTGGGGCTGACCCCGGCGGGCAATGCCGAGCGCACCAGCTGGCGCCAGCCCGTCAACTTTGCCGAGATCAGCCTGTCTGCGGGCCAGATGGGCTGGACCGGGCCGGACGGCACGGCTCACAGCTGGAGCCAGGGGAACGGGGTGGCCCTGATGCCGACGCAGGTCGGTGAGGTGGCGCTGGACACCGGCCTTGTCTTCGTCGGCTATGGTCTGGATGTGCCGAGCCACGGTCTGGACGACTATGCGGGGCTGGACGTCGAGGGCAAGGTGGTGCTGGCGCTCTATGGCATGCCCGAAGGTCTGCCCAGCGAACTGGCGGCCCATCTGGGATCGGCCAAGGCGACGACGGCCTTCGAGCACGGCGCGGTCGGCTACATCATGATCCACTCGGCCGATACGCGGAATATCCCATGGTCAGCCCTGATGGGCTATTTCGGGGAGCCGCAGACCCGCTGGGCCACCGCCGACGGTGTGCCGCAAAGCGATGCGCCGGGCATCAAGGTCGAGGGGTTCCTGTCGCAGTCGACCACCGCCCTGCTGTTCGGTGCGGCCGGTCAGGACCTGTGGGCCATCCAGGACGCCGCTGCCGCCGGAACCTCGCCGAAGGGATTTGAAATCCCCGGTGGGGCCAGCGTCAGGCTGACGGCCGAGGCCCGCTATTTCGAGAGCCCCAACATCGTGGCCATGCTGCCGGGCTCTGACCCGTCGGTCGCCGATGAGGTGGTGGTGGTGATGGGCCATCTGGACCACGTGGGGATCTCGGACGACGAGAGTGCCGCGGACCGCATCTCGAACGGCGCCATGGACAATGCCTCGGGCATCGCCACCCTGATCGAGGTGGCCCGCGCCCTGTCGCTTTCGGATGAGCGCCCACGCCGTTCGATCATGTTCCTGGCGGTGACGGGTGAGGAGCTGGGCCTGCTGGGCTCCAGCCGGTTCGCTGCCGATCCGACCGTGCCGCTGGAAAACATCGTCGGCGTGGTCAATCTGGATATGCCGATCCTGACCTATGACTTCGTCGACGTCGTCGCGTTCGGGGCCGACCATTCGACGCTGGGGACCATTGTTGCGGCGGCCACGGCCGAGGTCGGCGTGGCGACGGTTCCGGACTTCATGCCGGAAGAGAATCTGTTCGTGCGCTCGGACCACTATGAGTTCGTCAAGGCGGGCGTGCCCTCGGTGTTTCTGGCGACAGGGCCGGGCGGAGAGGGGCGCGAGGCGATCGCGGCCTTCCTGCGGGACAACTACCATCAGGTCAGCGACCAGTCGGACCTGCCCTTTGACTGGACCGCCGCTGCCCGGTTCGTGCGGGTGAACACCTCGATCGCGCGGGCCATCGCCGACGGCGAGGATCGCCCGCTGTGGTACGAAGGCGATGAATTCGGCGACCTGTTTGATCCGGGTGGGCGCCGCGCCACCCGCCCCTGAGCCGGGCGGACGCCCGTCAGAACCGATTTCGGCCTAGACTGACCGAAGCGGCGGGCGATTCGTCCGCCGTTTCCCTATAGTATTGACGCCATGACCCTGCACACCCCTCCGCCCGAAGGTGGCCGTATCGTCGACGAGCCGATGGCCGACGCCCTGTCGCGGCGCTATCTGGCCTATGCGCTGTCGACCATCACCAACCGCGCGCTGCCCGATGTGCGGGATGGCTTCAAGCCCGTGCACCGGCGGATCCTGTACGCCATGCACCAGATGCGGCTGAACCCGCAGGCGGCGGCGCGCAAATGCGCCAAGGTCGTGGGCGACGTCATGGGGGGCTATCACCCGCACGGGGATGCCTCGATCTACGACGCGCTGGTGCGCATGGCCCAGGCCTTTGCCCAGCGGTATCCGCTGGTCGATGGACAAGGCAATTTCGGCAATATCGACGGCGATAACGCGGCGGCCATGCGTTACACCGAGTGCAAGCTGACGCCGGCGGCGGTGCTGCTGATGGAGGGGATCGACCAGAATGCGGTCGACTTCCGCCCCACCTATGATGACCAGGATCAGGAGCCCGTGGTCCTGCCGGCAGGGTTTCCGAACCTGCTGGCCAACGGCTCGTCGGGCATTGCCGTGGGCATGGCGACCTCGATCCCGCCCCACAATGTCGGCGAGCTGATCGAGGCCTGCCTGATCCTGCTGGAGGACCCCGAGGCCACGACCGAGACCCTGATGCAGCATATGCCGGGGCCGGATTTCCCGACCGGGGGCGTGCTGGTCGAGGGCAAGGCCTCGCTGCTGGAGACCTATGAGACGGGGCGGGGCGGTTTGCGCCTGCGCGCGCGCTGGGAGGTCGAGCATCTGGAGCGCGGCACCTGGCGGATCGTGGTCACGGAGATCCCGTATCAGGTGCAGAAGGGGCGGTTGATTGAGGCGCTGGCCGATTTGATCGACCAGAAGAAGGCGCCGCTGCTGGGCGATGTGCGCGATGAGTCGGCCGAGGACATCCGTCTGGTGCTGGACCCCCGGGCGCGGACGGTGGAACCGGACGTCCTGATGGAAAGCCTGTTCCGGCTGTCGGACCTGGAAGTCCGCATCCCGGTCAACATCAATGTGCTGGATGCCACGGGCACGCCGGGGGTGATGGGACTCAGGGCCTGTCTGCTGGCCTTTCTGGAGCATCGCCGCGATGTCCTGGTTCGTCGCTCGAACTGGCGGGCTGAACGCATTGAAAAGCGGTTGCATCTGCTGGAAGGCCTGAGGATCGTCTTCCTCAACCTGGACGAGGTGATCCGCATCGTCCGCGAGGAGGAACAGCCCAAGGCGGCGCTGATTTCCCGGCTGAACCTGACCGAGGTGCAGGCGGACTTTGTGCTGGATACCCGGTTGCGACACCTGGCCCGGCTGGAAGAACTGGCCATCGAGACCGAGTACAAGGAGCTGACCGAGGAACTGGCCGGGCTGCGGGCGCTGATCGAGTCAAGGGCCCGCCAGTGGAAGCGGATCGGCAAGGATCTGGTCGAGGTCAGGAAGGCCCTGCCGTCGCCGCGCCGCACGATCTTCGGCGAGGCGCCCGAGGGCGGCGCCAGCGCGCCGGTGGAAGCCTTCATCCCGCGTGAGGCCATCACCGTCATCCTGTCCGAACGCGGCTGGATCCGGGCGACCAAGGGCAAGGTCGAGGACCCGTCGGAGCTCAAGTTCAAGGAGGGCGACAGCCTCGCCTTCCTGGTTCCGGCCTATACGACCGACAAGCTGCTGGTGGCGGCGACCGACGGCCGCATCTTCACCATCGGGGCCGACAAACTGGCCTCCGGACGGGGCCATGGCGAGCCGATCCGGCTGATGATCGACCTTGAGGAAGGCGTCGAGATCGTGGCCCTGTTCGCGCATCAGCCCGGGGCGAAGCTGATGGTCGCGTCGAAGGCCGGCTATGGCTTCATCGCGCCCGAGGACGAGCTGCTGGCCCAGAAGCGCGGCGGCAAGCAGGTGCTCAACGGCGAGATGGCGGTTTGCCTGCGCGTGACCGGCGATCATGTCGCGGTGATCGGCGACAACATCAAGACGCTGGTCTTCCCGGTGTCGGAGCTGCCCGAGATGTCGCGCGGCAAGGGCGTCAAATTCCAGTCCTACCGCCAGGGCGGTATGGCCGATGCGACGATCTTTGCCGAGGAAACCGGCCCGGAGTGGGTCGACGGGGGTGGGCGACGTCGCAACTGGCCCGACTGGCGCGACTGGCTCGGCAAACGCGCCGCTGTCGGCCGTCAGGGACCGCGGGGCCTGCGGAAATTCCGCTGAGCGGACGGATCCGGCGCAGATAACTTCGATTTCATTTGGGTACGGGTAACCGCCTGGGCGATAAGAGCGCCCGTCAGCAAAGGAACCGCATCATGATCACCTGGATCGTCATCGGCGTCGTCGTCGCCCTCATCCTGCTCGTCGTCGTCGGCGGCTACAACAAGCTGGTGGCACTGGACCAGCGCGCGGACCAGTCGTTCGCCGACATCGACGTCCAGCTGAAACAGCGGCAGGATCTGATCCCCAATCTGGTCGAGACGGTAAAGGGCTATGCCACCCACGAGCGGGCGACGCTGGATGCGGTCACCCAGGCCCGGGCGGCCGCTGCAGGTGCGACCTCGGTCAATGACAAGGTCCAGGCCGAGAATATGCTGACCGCCACGCTCGGCCGTCTGTTCGCCGTGTCCGAGGCCTATCCGGACCTGAAGGCCAACACCAATTTCCAGCAGCTGCAGACCGAGCTGGCCGATATCGAGAATAAGATCGCCGCGGCGCGCCGCTTCTTCAACAATGCGGTCTCCGAGTTCAATGCGGTGCGCCGCCAGTTCCCGACCGTGCTGTTCGCCGGTCTGGTGGGCTTTGGATCGGACAAGCCCTTCTTTGATGTCGGCGAAGGCGAGCGCGCGGCCATGACCGCCGCCCCGCCGTCGGTGCAGTTCTAGGTTCCATGCAGGCTGTCGGGCTCCAGACCCATATCTGGGCGAACAACACCCGCTCGATCGTGTTGCTGGCCATGTTCCCGGTGCTTCTGGTGCTGGTGCTGTACGGCCTGCAGCTGGTGCTGATGGGCTTCGGCATCATTCCGGGCAGCGGAGGCACTCTGGGGGATGACATGGCCCTCGCCGCCGGCATGCTGGGCTGGACGGTGCCGGCCGCAGCCGTCCTGGCCGCAATCTGGTTCGCCATCGCCTATTTCGGCAGCCAGGCGATGATCGATGCCATGACCGGAGCCCGAAAGGTCGAGCGGCGCGACAATCCCGAGCTTTATAACCTGCTCGAGAACCTCGCCATCTCTCGCGGCATGCGGACGCCGACGCTGCGGATCATCGAGACGGACCAGCTGAACGCCTATGCCTCGGGCCTGCATGAGGGGCGCTACAGCGTCACTGTCACGCGCGGCCTGATCAACACCCTGACCCGTGACGAGGTCGAGGCGGTGCTGGCGCATGAGCTGACCCATGTGATCAACAAGGATGTGCGGACGATGGTGATCGCCTCCATCTTCGCCGGCATCCTGAGCGTCATGGCCGAACTGGTCTTTCGGGGCCTGTTTTATTCGCGCGGGGGACGGGGCAATAACAAGAATGCCGGTCCGTTGATCCTGATCGGGATTGCCATCGCCGCGATCGGCTTTGCCCTGGCCTTCGTTATCCGGATGATGCTGTCGCGGACGCGCGAGTTCGTCGCCGATGCCGGTGCTGTGGAGCTGACCAAGAACCCGGATGCGATGATCTCGGCCCTGCGCAAGATCGAGGGGCGTTCGACGCTGAAGGCGCCGGACGAGGTGCAGGGCATGTTCCTGGACAATCAGCCGGAGAACGCCGGCATCATGGGCCTGTTCGCCACCCATCCGCCGATCCCGAAACGGATCGAGGCGCTGGTGAAGTTCGGCGGTGGACGCGATTCCGGGCCGTGGTCGCAACAGACCTATGCCCCCTCAACCTCGGTACCCAGCGCCGGTTAGGGCAGGTCGCGCCAGCCCTCGCGGGTGAGGGCCTGAAGCGGACGCAGGCGGGCCTTGTAGTCCATCCTGGCCGACCCCTGGATCCAGTAGCCCAGATAGACGAAGGGCAGGGCCTGATCGCGGGCCTGCATCAGATGGTCGAGGATGGCGAACTGGCCGAGGCTGCGGCGCGCCATCAGCGGGTCGAAGAAGCTGTAGACCATCGACAACCCGTCCGAGAGCATGTCGGTGAGCACGACGCCGACCAGATCCCCCGGGCCGGCCCCGGGAGAAGGAAGCCGGTATTCGACAAGGTGGGTCCGGACGGCCGTGTCCTCGACCATGGCGACATAGTCGTCCCAGCCCATGTCGCTCATGCCCCCGCCGGCATGCCGCGCCAGCAGGTAGCGGCGCAGCAGATCGAACTGCTCCATGGTGGCCTCGGCCTCGACCTGGGAGCGGGTGAGGTCCGCATTGCGATTGAGGATACGCCTCTGCGAGCGCGAGGCCGAGAAGCCGCAGACCGGCACCCGCACCGAGACGCAGGCGTCGCAGCCCTCGCAGGCCGGGCGATAGGCGATGTTCTGGCTGCGGCGGAATCCGGCCTGTGTCAGCTCGTCATTGACCCAGGCGCCGTCGCTGAAGGGCAGATTGGCGAACACCTTGCGCTCGGTCCTGCCCGGCAGATAGGGGCAGGGGGCCATGGCGGTCAGATAGAACCGCAGCTGCCGCTGGGGGATGTGGCGCGTCATGGCTGCACCGCCGGGGTTGCGGTGATGCCGGGGACGGCGAGGACGGTTCCGGGCCGGATAGCCATGGCGGGATGGGAAACCAGTCCGCCCCTGTGCGCAAGCCCCCTCGCCTGTGAGATGCGAAGGGACGGCCTCATGGTCACAGGCTCGTATCGCCGGGGAGTACGGGCGCCTCGCGCAGCAGGATGATGGATATGCGCCGGTTGCCTGCGAGACTGGGGTCGTCGGGATAGAGGGGCTCCGAACCCGCCTTGCCATTGACCGAATAGATGCGGTCGACATCAACGCCCGCGCCCTCGAGGATCTGGCGGGCGGCATCGGCGCGCCGGGCCGAAAGGCTCCAGTCGCCTGGCGCACTGGCCCGATTGGAGCCGGCGACCGCGCTGGTGTGACCGGTAATGGAAATGCGATTGGGCAGGACCGTGATGATCCGTGCCACTGCCCGGAGCAGGACCTGGGCCCGGGAATTGGGACGGGCCGAATCCTGCTCGAACATGGAGCGACCCTCCTGATCCACGATCTGGATGCGAAGGCCTTCGGGAGTCTGGTCGATGATCAGATGTTTGGACAGCTCGGCCAGTTCGGGCATCGACTGCATGGCCTGGCGCAGGGACTCGGCAGCACTGGCAAAGTCGGCGGCCTCGCGCCGGGCAATCTCCTCGCGCAACTGCTCCTCGCTCGCCGAGGCGAGGTTGCTGCTCTGGCCGGCCTGGTCGGGAGAGTCCGGGGCCTCGGGTGCCAGCTGGGTGATGACGGACATCGAGCCCGAGCTCTTGACGCCGTCATCGCCGAGCGCGGTCCCGCCAAGGATGCCGCCCGAGCCCGAGGTGGTCGCTGACACGCTGGCCGGAGCGAAATATTCGGCGATGCCGCGCTTCTGCTCCGGGTCGGTGGTGTTGATCAGCCACATGAGCAGGAAGAAGGCCATCATGGCTGTCACGAAGTCGGCATAGGCGACCTTCCAGGCGCCGCCGTGGTGGCCGTGTCCTGCAACCTTCTTGACCTTCTTGATGAGGATCGGACGATCACTCAGGGACATGGGCACCTCGCTGAACCGGAGCCATGTTTCGGAGATCAAGGTTAAGGCGACGTTTCCTGCCCTGGCCGGCTTGTGTGTACGGGGCCGGACGCTAAGGTCGGGACGTGTCCGACCTTTCCTCCCCTGAACCCGACGGTCTTGATGGCCGCGCCTACCGTCGCGCCATGGGGGCCTTTGCCACCGGCGTCTGTGTGGTCACGGTCGAGGGGCCGTCCGGCGCGGTCGGGATGACGGTGAACTCCGTGACCTCGGTGTCGCTGGAACCGCGCCTCTTGCTCTGGTGCCTGGATGATCGTGCCGAGCGGGCGGGGGCTTTTCTGCAGGGCAGGCCCTTTTCGGTCCATGTGCTGGGCGCCGACGAGGCCGACCGGGCGGATCGCTTCAGCCGTGGCGACTGTCGTCTGGCCGCCGACGAGGTCGGCCGGGCCGAAACCGGGGCGCCGGTACTGAAGGATGCCCTGGCGCGGTTCGACTGTGTGCTGCACGAGCAGATTGCGATGGGCGACCACCAGATACTGGTCGGGCGGGTGGATCATTTCGAGGCCCGTGAGGGGGCCGGACTGACCTTCTTCCGGGGCCGTTACGGACGGATCGGGGAGGGCGTGGAATGAGGATCGGTTTTTCCGGACTGGGCGTGATGGGGGCGCCGATGGCCGGGCATCTGGTTGCCGCGGGGCATTCGGTCACAGGCCATAACCGCAGCGCAGCCAAGGCCCAGACCTGGGCTGAGAGGACCGGCGGGACGGCCGCGACGACCGCAGCGGAGGCCGCGCGGGGTGTGGACCTGTTTATCCTGTGCGTCGGCAATGACGACGACGTGCGCGAGGTCGTGGGCGCGGCCTTGCCGGAGCTGGCGACCGGCGCCGTGATCGTGGATCACACCACCACCTCGGCCAGGGTGGCGCGCGAAATGGCGGCGCTGGCAGCCGAGCGGGGCGTGGCCTTTCTCGACGCACCGGTGTCGGGCGGGCAGGCCGGGGCCGAGGCGGGCAAGCTGAGCATCATGATCGGTGGCGACGCAGAGGCGCTGGCGCGGGTTGAGCCGGTGCTGGCGGTCTATGCCAAGGCCATCCGGCACATGGGCCCGGCGGGCAGCGGGCAGCTGACCAAGATGGCCAACCAGATCGCCATCGCCGGCGTGGTTCAGGGACTGGCGGAGGCGGTGCACTTTGCCCAATCGGCGGGCCTCGACACCGATGCCGTCTATGAGGCCATATCGCAGGGCGCGGCCCAGAGCTGGCAGATGGACAATCGCTGGAAGACGGCGGCGGCGGGCCAGTTCGATTTCGGCTTTGCCGTCGACTGGATGCGCAAGGATCTGGGGCTGGTTCTGGACGAGGCCCGTGCCAACGGCAGCCATCTGGCCGTCACAGCCCTGGTCGACCAGTTCTATTCCGAGGTGCAGGCCATGGGTGGCGCCCGGTGGGACACCTCCAGCCTTGCCGCGCGCCTGCAGGCTCGTCGCAAGCGGTGATCTGCAGAGGCTGTGTCCGTCAGACGGTCAGCGGTTCAGCCATTCGGCGACACGCGGGGCGAAATAGGTCAGCACCCCGGAACAGCC
>CAYNDG010000034.1:0-249 GCA_964395805.1 uncultured Brevundimonas sp. | reverse complement strand
CGAGGCTTTCGAGAATGGCGCGTTCCTCGTCCAGCCAGCCGGCGTCTATGGCACCCTGCATCATCGCGTATTCGCCCGACACCTGATAAGCAAAGACCGGCACTGAGAAGGTCTGACGAACGCGCTGAATTATATCGAGATACAGCGTACCGGGCTTGACCATGACGGCGTCAGCGCCCTCGGCGATGTCCATGGCGACCTCGCGCAGGGCCTCGTCGGAATTGGCATGGTCCATCTGATAGGTCCGCT
>CAYNDG010000033.1:0-11182 GCA_964395805.1 uncultured Brevundimonas sp. | reverse complement strand
CCGGCAAAGCCGCCGAACAGGGCGCGCAGCTCCTCCATCGACTTATGATCGAGCGAAATGTTCGAGACCACGGCGACCGTCGGACGGTACAGCTGGATCGAGCCGTCCGACTCATCGACTTCGGACACGAACAGGTCGGGGTGGCCGATGCGGGCGGCGGCAAAGGGCGTGTCATCGCGGACCAGATTGGTCATCACCGCGCCGTTCATGACGGTCGGGTCGAGGCCCGCCTGATCGAGGATCCAGGCCACCATTCCGGTGATGGTCGACTTGCCGCTGGTCCCGGCAATGCCCACGCGCCGCTCGGACGCGTTGAACAGGTCCGACAGCATCTGCGGCCGGGTCATGACGGGGGCGCCCACCCGGCGCGCGGCGGCGATGTCGGGCACGCTGTCCTCGACCGCGCCCGAGGCCACCACCGTGGTCGCCGGATCGGTCACGCCCGAGCCGTCCTGCGGGTGAAGCGCGATGCCCTGGGCCTCCAGCCAGCCGAATTTCTCCGGGCTGCGGCCCTGGTCGTGCGACCGGTCCGATCCTGCCACCCGGGCCCCCCGCGCGGTCAGGATCAGCGCCAGCGGCAGCATGCCCGACCCGCCGATGCCACAGAAGAAATAGGAGCCGGCTGGATTGGCGTCTTGATTCATGGAGGCGAAACCGGGGAGTGTCGAGGAAGGGCCCTGACTAGCACGGGGCGCACCGCACGCCAGAGCCGGGAGCCCGATTTGTCCGACCGCCCGCCCAACAGGGGAAACACAACATGGGATCGGTGACCCGCATCGGCGTGGTGGCGGCCTCGTCGCGCTTCAGCAAGGCGACCGCCGCGCGGCTGGATGCCCATGTCGAGGCCCGCTTTCCGGGCGGCGACGTCAAGGTGGTCTTCCATCCGGCCTGCTTCGCCCGGCACGGCCATTTCGCCGGAGACGACGCCCTGCGCGCCCGGGCCTTCCTCGAGATCGCCAACGACCCCCGCTACGACGCCCTGTGGTTCGCCCGTGGCGGCTATGGCTCGTGCCGCGTGGCCGAGGCGGTGCGTGATGGCCTGAAGCCCGAGGCCCGGGACAAGCGCTATCTCGGCTACTCCGATGCCGGAAGTCTGCTGGCCACCCTCTATAAGGAAGGCTTCGCCAACGTCGCCCACGGGCCGATGGTGGCAGATATCACGCGGGGCGAGGGGGCGGCCGCCATCGACCGCGCGCTGGACTGGCTGATCAAGGGCACGACTTGGGGACTTGAGCCCAGCCTCGACGGACGCCCGACGGTCGCCTTCAACCTGACCATCCTCGACCAGCTGGTCGGCACGGCGATCGAGCCCGACCTGACCGGCCATGTCGTCATGCTGGAAGAGGTGTCCGAGGCCCTCTACCGGATCGACCGGATGATGTTTCACCTGACCGGCCAGGCCTCGATGCGGCGCATCGCGGGCTTTCGCCTCGGCCGGGTCAGCGACATCACACCGAATGAGCCCGAGTTCGGCCTGACGCCCGAGGAGATCGTCCGCTACTGGTGCCTCAGATCCGGAATTCCCTGGCTGGGCGTGGCCGACATCGGCCATGACGCGGCCAACAAGATCGTGCCTTTCGGGCCGCGCTGACGGGCAAAACGCGGTCGTGGCACCCCGAATCCTCGCGTTTTCGGGGAAGGCGGTCGACAGATAACGCCGGTCAGGCCAGATGGTCCCATGAGGGTTAAGGGGCTGTTAACCTTGAAATCTTCCGTACGCGGAAGCGGGTGCCGGGATCGCGTCGTGATCCGGACCCCGGAGGTGTGGGCAACCCTGTGACCAGCCTGTCAAAGCACACCCGGGCCGCCCTGATCCCCCTGTTCCTTGTGGCGCTGGGCGTCGTCGGGATCGAGAACGCCCTGACCCGCTATTTCGCCGTCGCGAAGTGGTCCGAGTATGGCTACTGGATCATCTCCATCGTCATGGCGGGCTTTGCCCTGTCGGGCGTGGTCGTGGCCCTGTTCCGCGATACTGTCGAGAGACACGGCGAGTGGCTGCGCGCCATCCTGCCGGCCACCATGGTCCTGGCGGCCGCCCTCGGCTACGAGCGGATCGCGCGCAATCCGTTCAACCCGCTGCAGCTGCAGAACCCCACGACCTGGGCCGACCAGCTGGTCAATATCGCGGGCTACTACGGCGCCCTGCTGCCCTTCTTCTTTCTGGCCGGCCTCTACATTGCGCTGATTTTCATCCTGAATCCGCGCGAAATCGGGCGAGTCTATGCCTATGACCTGATCGGGGCGGGACTGGGCTCGGCGCTGGCGCTGGCGCTGATGTTCCTCGTCCACCCCTTTCTGCTTGCGCCCTTGCTGCTTGTGCCCCTGGCGCTGGCGCCTCTGTTCCAGCCCGGTCGCTTCCGCATTCTCTGCGGGACGCTGGCCGGAGCCGCGCTCGTGCTGGGCGAGGCCATCCTGCTGCTGGGCACCGCGCCTGCCTACTCAGAGTTCAAGGCCGTCTATGCGCCGATGAACACCCAGGGCGCCGAGGTGGTGGCCGAGGTGCGGCGTCCCCGTGGCCACTATCTGATGCTCGACAACTTCACCGAGCGGGTCGACGCGGACGTCTCCAACAATGCCTCGATGATGGGTGTCGAGGGACCGCCCGCCACCTATGGACTCTATCGCGACGGCAGCCGTATCGCGGCCCTCCCCCGGGCAGGTGGTCTCGGCGGAGGCTATGCAGACAGCGCCCTGTCGGCGGCCCCCTACCGATTGCGCCCGGACGCACAGGCGCTGATCCTCGGGGCATCGGGTGGCTTCCGCCTCGCCGAGGCCCGCGCGCTCGGCGCCGCCCGGCTGCGGGTCGTGGAAAGCGAGCCCGTGCTGAGACACACCCTGACCCACGGCCTCGGCCCTTCGCGCGGTCTGGCTCTGGACGACGATGTGCAGCTTGCCGAGGGCGGACCCCTGGCCGTCGCCCGGGCGGCGGGCGCGACCCCCGGGGATCGCTTTGACGTGATCGACGTCTCGTCCGACTTTATCGATGCCGCCCCGGCCAATGTCACGGCCCTGACGGTTGAGGCCATGCAGGCCTATCTGGCTGCCCTGGAGCCTGACGGCATGATCTCGGTGCCGGTCTCGATCCGCGACTTTCCCGTCTATGCCTTCCGGGTGATGGCGACGGCGCGCGCGGCCCTGATCCGGGACGGCGTCGAGCGGCCGGAGGACCATGTCATGGTCTATCGCTCGGCCTGGAATGCCCGCATCCTGATCTCGCCGAAGCCCTGGAGCGAGGCCGACATATCCGCGCTGGAGGCCTTCGCCTCGGCCCGGTCCTTCGATGTGTCCTGGCGGCCCGGCCTCGACGTCGCGGCTGCCCGCGCCGGCCTGTTCAATGATCTGCCCGTGGTCTCGTTCGAGAGCGGCACCGTGGTTTCGCAGGGCACGGACGATGCCATTGCGCGCGAGGCGGAGGCTGTACTGCAGGGGCGCGACACCCCCTCCGCCCGCGCCTTCAATATCCGGCCCCAGACCCTGGACCGGCCGGCCTGGTATGCCTCGCTCCGGCTGGATCGCCCGACGACCCTGATCGACCGGCTGGAGGTCCTGCCCCAGGCCGAGATCGGCGCCCTGGTCAATCTGGTGGTGCTGGCCCAGGCCGTGGTCATTGCCCTTCTGGTCCTGTCGGCGCCGCTGTTGTTCCGCAGGCGGTCGCGTGGCCCACCCGAACCGCGGCGCGTCTGGCCGGTGCTTTATTTTCCCTGTCTCGGACTGGGCTTCCTGCTGATCGAGATCTTCCTGATCGACAAGGCCGCCTTCTATCTGAACGACTACTCCTCGGCCTTCGCCCTGGTGCTGACCTCCATGCTGATCTTCTCGGGTCTGGGCAGTCTGATCGCCGGCCGGGTCGGAGGTCTGCCCAAGCTGGCCTCCTTCCTCTCGCTGGTCGTGGTGCTGGGCTGGATCTGGCTGGTGTTCACCCGGGGCGAGACCCTGATCCTGTCGACGCTTGATCAGCCGGCCTGGACGCGGTGGCTGATCGTGCTGGCCGTCGCCGCCCCGGTGTCGCTGGCGCTGGGCCTGCCGTTCCCGCTGGGTCTGATCCAGGTCGGCGAGGGGCGGATGCTGCCCTGGGCCTGGGGGCTGAACGGCGCCTTTTCCGTGGTTGCCACGCCGCTGGCCAATCTGATGTCGCGCGAGGTCGGCTTCTCTTCCCTGCTGATGGTGGGAGCGGCGCTCTACATCCTCGCTTTTCTCGCCCTGCCGCCGGGCCGCCGCACGCCATCCACCCCTGATCCCCTTCCTGCTTCGTCGCCTGCGTAAAAAGGATTTTCGCCATGACGATCGATCGTAGACGTCTGATCGCCGGAGGCGCGGCCCTGGCCGGAGCCTCTGCCCTCGCAGCCTGTGATGAGGCCACGCGTGAGCGCGTTCAGGCCCGACTGAACCCGACCCGCACGGGCGGCGACGCCCCTGTGGCCGGGACGGATGCCCCCGTTGTCGAGGCCGCCATCGACCCTCGCGCCGGTACAGTTTCCGAAGCCGTCCGCATGCCGGCCGAGGCCTGGACATATGATGCCTTCGTCGCCGCAATGGCGGCTTCGGAACGCCCCAGCAGTCTCAGCCGCGCCCAGTTCGACGTCATCCAGGCGCGCAAGCCCGCCGCCATCCAGCGCATCAAGACCTATCTGGACGGCAAGTTCGGCGCAGCCGACCCCCGCGTGGTCCAGGCCTTCGAAAGCGTGCCGCGCGACTTTTTCCACTACGCCTATGCCTCGCAGGATTCGACCGCCTATCAGGCCTATGAAGCCAGCCCCAAACCGTGGGCCATCGGTCATGGCTCGGTGCTCAGCGACTATCTGGGGCAAGCCTATATGACCCAGCTGGCCGAGCCGAAACCGACAGACGTCACGCTGGAAATCGGCACGGGCTCGGGCTTCCAGTCGTCCCTGCTGTCACGGATCGTGCGGGACTCCTACACCATCGAAATCATCGAGCCGGTGGGGCGCGCGGTCAGCAAGATCTTCAAGCCTCTGGGTTATGACAACGTCCATGCCCGCGTCGGCGACGGCTATTTCGGCTGGCCCGAGGTCGAGGGCGGCTTTGACACCATCATGCTGACCTGCGTCGCCCAGTACGCCCCGCCCGAGCTGTTTCGCCAGCTCAAGCCCGGCGGCAAGCTGATCATCCCGATCGGCCAGCCCTTCCGTCGGGGCCAGGTGCTGTACGTCTATACCAAGGACGAGGACGGCCGGGTGCGGTCGCGGCGCGACGTCGGCGTGTTCTTCATCCGCATGACGGGCGCCATGCAGAACCGGCCGCGACCCCAGGGCGCAGCCTCGGGCGGCTGATCGTCTCTGGCCACGGCGTCTGCTTCAGGCCAAACAGGTCGGCATGAACCGACGCAGCCTCCTGATACGGACAGGTGTGATCGCCGGCGCCCTCGGGGGTGGCTGGTGGCTGAAGGAGAATGTGCTGTGGAGCGCGCCGGTCCTGGCCTTTGACGCGGGCCTGACCACGCCGTGGATCGACTTCGTTGCCCGCGTCATCAGCCCGACGATCCCGGTTCGCCTCGCCGGTCGGACGGTCAATGCCCTGATCGACAGTGGCGCCCAGTATTCGGTGATCGACAAGGGATTTCACGCGGTCATCAAGGCCGAACTGGGCCCGCGGCCGCTGTTCGACATTCCCCTGGTGGCCTATGGCGTCGGCGGCCAGCCCCAGATGGGCAAGGGCGTTCGGCTGGACCTTGGCGTGGACGGCCTGGCGATCAGCGGCCTGCGCTGTGCCATCCTCGATCTCGGTCCTCTGGCCGACGAGGAGGGCCTGTCCGCCCCGCTGATCCTGGGGCAGGACCTTCTGAAGCTGCTCGCGCTCGAGGTCGATCTGGTCGGCCGCCGCGCGCGCCTGATGGACCGGGACGCCATGGTCCATGACGCGCGCTGGCGGCGGATCGCCGTCCGGCGTCGGGGCACGGCCCTGATCACACCGGTCGAGGTTGAGGGTTATACGCTGGATGCCGTCGTCGATACGGGAGCATCCTCCATCCTCAGCCTCAGCCGGCCGGCCGCCGAAGCGGCGGGGATCCTTGATGGCCGGCCTGCCGGCACCGGCGAGAGTCTGGTGCTGGGGGGACAGATCACTGCCGACATCCTGACTGTCGCGCAGCTGCGGGCGGTGGGCCGAATGTTCCGCGAAGTTGATGTGCCCGTCTATGCGGCGGTCGGGATGCCGGGGGTGCCGCAGGCGCTCCTCGGCATGGCTGCCTTCCGGGGGCAGGGTCTGCTGCTCGACATCGGTGGCGGTGCTCTCTACCGGGCCGCCACCCTCGATCCGGTCGTGGGGCTGTGACCCCCGGTCCTATTTCGAGATCCTCAGCCGGGTGATGTCGCGCCCGATCGCCTTGAACGCCTCGGTCAGGTCCGCTCCGCTCGCCGGCAGATAAACGTGCCGTGAACTGGACGCGCAGTCCCGGATGACCCGCTCGGCCCCGCCGCCGGAGGCGACCTCGAGGCCGACGGTGTAGACGATCACCCCTTCGGCCTTCATCGCCGTGCACAGGGCGATGGTCTGGTCAAAGGGATCGCCGTTCGCCGCATTGCAGTTGATGTAGTCGGCGGCGCTACCCGATCCCGGCCCGGCATCCCGCGCGATGACGCCTGAGCAGAACGGGGTGTTGAACTCGCCGTCCGTCATCAGGATGACCGCCTTCAACGTGTTCGGGTCGCGATAGGGTCCGGCCGCGCTGGCGGGCCAAAGGCTGTTGAAATTCGGGGATACGGTGTACCAGCCCCAGGCCGCGCCGATCTGGCCGGCGGTTGAGCCTGCCACCGCAAAGTTGTCGATGGCCGCCTTCAGGCCTTCACGGTCGCTCGACAGGGGTATGATCGGAGCCGTCGGGCACCGGTTTGCGGACGTTCCGGAATAGTTGAACTGGGCCCGGGCGGCGGCATTGGTCACGGCATCTGTATAGGCCTGGGAGCCGGTCCGTTCGGCCACGCAGGAGGACGCCTCCAGCCAGCGAAGATTGCCAGAGGGGTTACGGTACACCCGCCACTGACATCCGTACTGTCCGCACCACGAGCGCCCGCCCCCCGAGTACTCACCCCAGTTCGCGCCGGGTACGCCGATCGCGTACTTGGCCGGATTGACGACCTCGATCTGATAGCCCCGGTTGTTGATCTGGGTCATTCCGCCGACATTGTCGATGTAGACGGTATCACCGTCATTCAGGCCATGGTTGCCGGTGGTCGACACAACCACGGAGCAGTCCCACTGCAGGCATTTGCGGATCTGCCCGTTGCGGCTGTAGCTGCTGTAGCCGTCGGACGAGCGGGTACGCAGCGTGCTCCAGCCGGACCCGTTCCAGAACTCGAGGGAAATGCGGTCATTGTTGATCCGCACGACCCGGTAGGCGCGATTGTTGATCTGGGTCATGCCCTCGACACCGCTGATCCAGACATGGTCGCCGGTCGAAAGCCCGTGGCCGTTCGAGGTGATCACACCCGGGTTTGCCCGGGTGATGCCGCTGATGTCGCGGATCTGGCCCTGGATCCATTCGGCGCCGCTGATCCCGATGAAGGTCTCGGGAGTGCCCCTCGCGGTGTTGACCCAACCCGCCAGATTGACCCCCATGGAATAGGGCACCAGGGCCACCTTGGAATAGTAGGGCGTCTGAAGGTCCTGGACGACCATGGTCACCAGATCCTTGGCGGCTGTTTTCAGGGCCGTGATCCGGCTGCCTGCCATGGACCCGGTGATGTCGAGCACCAGCGACACCTCAAGGTTCTTGGACGAGCGATTGACCTCCGAATGGGCGGCCACCGGCAGATAGTCGTCCATGAACTGGCCGTAGGGCGGCAGGAAGATGTTGGCGACCATGGTCTTCACATCGACCTTGGCGTCCGCCACGACCACCTGGTCCTCGTTGAGGATGAAGGTCGTTTCGTTCTCCTTCAGGATCACATTGGGATAGTTGGACAGATTGGCACGCAGGGCCGCCATACCCACCCTCTGGATATCGGCGGGGTCGGTGTAGGGAGAGCGGGCCGCGGCCAGCGCCGAGGCGTCCAGCGCGTCCTGCAGGTTGACCCGCACGGTCGAGGCCCGGTGAATGTCCACGCCGCCGACCGTCATCAGCACCATGACCGGCAGGCTGAGGCCGAAGATCATCGCTACATTGCCGCGCGCATCCGACAGCAGGCGACGGCCCATAGCCATGAGGCCTGTCAGGATTGCAAGGGCGGTACGGCGTCCCATCGTCGATCGTCCGGTCCGGTCGCCGGCAGGAATCGTCCGGCATTCGGCCCCCGGTATGCATGATCGGGGTTAATTGCCGGTGACTCCGGCCGTCCCACGAACTCAGCGGGAAATTCGCAGGCGCCGGATGTCCCGACCGATGGCGGCAAAGGCCTGGGACAGATCCCCGCCACTGGCTGGCAGGAAGACATTGGCCGGGCCGGACGCACAGTCGGCGAGAAGCTGCGCTTCATCGGTGCCGGCTGTGATGCTGAAGCCGACTGTGTAGACCACCACCCCCTGCGCCTTCATCGCCGTGCACAGGGCCCGGCTCTGGGCGAACGGATCGCCATTGGTGGCGTCGCAGTCGATCTTGGCGCTGCTGGCCCCCGAGCCCGCCCCGGCCTCGCGGGAAATGACGCCGTTGCAGTGGGGCGTATTGAACGCGCCGTCGGTCATGATGACCACCGCCTTCAGGGTCTCGGCCGTGTTGTAGGGCGCCGCGCCACTGGATGGCCACAGGCTGTTCCAGTGGGGAGAGACCATATACCAGCCCCAGGCAATTCCGATCTGGCCTGCGGTCGAGCCTGAAACCTCGAACGCGTCGATCTGCGACTTGATCGTCGCCGCCTCGCTTGAGAGCGGCTGGATGGTGTCGGTGATGCAGGTGCCATTGATGTTGGGGTAATGCCGTCCAACCCACGATGCGGCGCCTGCCGGCACGGCATCGGTATAGGCTTCCGCACCGACGCGCTCGGTGACGCAGCCGCTGACGCGATGGGTCTGCAGGTCGCCGTTCATGTTCTCGAAGGCGAAATAGGTGGTGCCGCCGCCCCGCGCGCTCCAGGCCCTGCCGCCCGAGGTATAGGGCGTGAGCGAGGCGTCCGTCAGGTCGATCGTAAAGCTGCTGGCCGAGGCGTTGCCGACCAGATGGGTCCGGCTGTTGATCTGGGTCATGCCGCCGACATCGGTGATGTAGACGTATTCGTTGTTGGTCAGGCCGTGGCCGGGGGCAGTGATGGTGATCGAACAGTCGTTGTCCTGACACCGCTGCACCCGACCGGCACTGCCGGAATAGGCGCCATAGTTCCGGCCGTCTACGCGGGCCCCGGCCAGGGTATAGAGCTCAAAGGTGTCGGCGGTCCGGTTGCGCACCTGATAGGGCTTGTTGTTGAGCTGGGTCATGCCGGTTGCGCCGCTGATCCAGACGACGTCGCCATTGGCGAAGCCGTGGCTGGTCGAGGTGATGACGACGGGGCGTGCCCGCGTCGCGGCGGTGATGGTCTTCGGCGAGCCCGCCAGGTTGATGACGGCTCCCGTGATGTTGACCGAGGTCGAGATCGGCCCCCTGACAGCGTCGATGCGACTGCCCGGATTGACCGAGTTCGAATAGGGCACGAGGGCGATCCTGGAATACCAGGGGGTTTGAACCGGTTGCACGACCAGGTCCACAAGGTCCTTCGCCGCGACCTTCAGATCCGCGATCCGGCTGCCGGCCATGGAACCCGTAATGTCCAGCACCAGGGCGACCTCAATGTTTCGCGAGGCGCGGTTCACCTCGGACCGGGCGCCGACCGGGAGATAGTCCTCCATGAACTGGCCGTAGGGCGGCAGGAAGATGTTGGCGACCAGGGTCTTCACATCGACGAAGCCCCGGGCCACCACGATCTGGTCGGCGTTCAGGACAAAGGTGGTCTTGTCCTCGCGCAGAATGATGTTCGGATAGTTTGAAAGATTGGCGCGGAGTGCATCCATGCCCACCCGCTGGATATCTGCCGGGTCCGTATAGGAAGAACGGGCTGCGGCCAGCGCCGAAGCATCCAGCGCATCCTGCAGATTCACGCGTACGGTCGAGGCCCGGTGTATGTCCACCCCGCCGACCGTCATCAGCACCATGACGGGCAGGCTGAGGCCGAAGATCAGGGCGACATTGCCGCGCCGGTCCCTGAAGAATGCCTTCAGCCTTTCTGCCCAGAGACGCATGCCCATGATCCCGACCGTCCGTTCCGTGCGCCCACGGAGGCGCACATCCGGCGATCCTTCACCCGTGTCGGTTAAGGCCGGGTCGAGGAGGCAGGTTAACGAGCGGGAAGGCTTGCCGGTGCGGCGGGTCCGCTCAACCCAGTACGCACGCCGCCAGTCCGTCGTTGCGCACCGTTCCCATGGCGGCCTGGATGCGCCCGGCGCGTCCGCGCACATAGGGGCCGGGGTTCGACGCATTGTAGCGGCGCGGGCTGGGCAGGACGGCTGCCAGACGCGCGGCCTCACGCGCCGAAAGGTCCTTTGCCGACTTGCCGAACCAGTGCCGGGCCGCTGCCTCGGCTCCGTATACGCCCGGGGCCCATTCGGCGACGTTCAGATAGACCTCGATGATCCGCCGCTTGGACCAGGTCGCCTCGATCAGCACCGTATAGCCGGCTTCCAGCCCCTTCCGGACCCAGCCCCGACCGGGCCACAGAAAGACGTTCTTGGCGGTCTGCTGGCTTATGGTCGAGCCGCCGCGCATGCCACCCCGCCCCCGGCGTCTGGATCGCTCATTGGCCTCGAGCGCCTTTTCGATAGCCTCGAAGTCGAAACCGGCATGGCTGCAGAACCGCGCGTCCTCCGAGGCGATCACCGCCTCGACCAGTCGGGGCGAGATGTCGTCCAGCTTGCGCCAGCGATAGTCTGCCGGGTGCCCGGCAAAGCCGCGCTCGACCATCAGCAGGGTGGTCAGCGGCGGCACCACCGCATGGGTGATGACCGATCCCACCGGCAAGAGCACAGCAAGAGCCAGGGCCACCAGCATCCAGCCGAGACAGCCGATCCGCCGCTTCGGCTTTTCCGTCCCGAAATTCGGCAGGTGCGGGGGCTCAGTCATGATCCATCATGAACAGCCCCGCTTCTGCATGGCAAGCCAGTCAGCGCCAACAGGGGCAGCCTACAGAGCCGCGATCCCGGCCTGGCCGTCCTCATCGCCCCAGGCCAGACGGGTGCCGTCGTCACTCATCGAAAGGGCACAGAT
>CAYNDG010000032.1:0-11208 GCA_964395805.1 uncultured Brevundimonas sp. | reverse complement strand
CCAGCAGGTGGGCGGCGCGGCGGCCGATCTCGGCGGCGGCGGTCTCGGGCGTATATTCGCCGCGCACCATGCGCTCGGCGACGATCTGCATCTCGGTGACGATCCGCTCCCACTCGGGGGCCTTGGGCACGGCCTCGGCGCGCGCCAGCTGGGCCTTGAACGGCAGGATCATCGGATCGGAGGCGAGCGCCGGCGCGGACCAGGCGCTTTCCCGCGCGGGCAGGCTGCCGGTGATCTGGTTGAAGCGAACCTGGGTCTCGGGCTCCAGCAGATAGCGCACCCAGGCCCAGGCGGCCTCGGGGTGGCGGGTGGTGCGGAAGACGGCCAGCGATGAACCACCGGGGGCCGAGGCCCCGGGACCGTTCGGGCCGGGGATGCCGGCGGTGGCCCACCGGGTCTCGGGCGGCAAACGACGGCGGAAGTCGCCGATCGACCAGGGCCCGGAGAAGTAGAAGCTGAAATAGCCGCGCTGGAACTCGGTCCAGACGTTCGAGATCTGGGTGGCGGACACCAGCGGGGCCAGCCCTTCGTCGAACAGGCTCTTGTAGAAGGCCAGCGCGGCGATGAAGCCGGGGCTGGAGAAGTTGCCGCGCGTCGCCTGATCGGCCAGCAGGGGTTCGTCTGCCTGAAGCCCAAAGGTCAGAAGCTGCTCGAACTCATTGACTGGTAACAGGATTGCGAAATTGCCATCGCCTGCCGCGCGCTTGACGGCATGCATGGCGGTCTTCCACTCGGCCCAGGTCGGGGGGACAGTGTCATAGCCCGCGCGGGACAGGATGTCGGTACGGCAGAACAGCAGGCGGGTGTCGACATACCAGGGCGTGGCCACCGCCTGCCCATCCACGCGGTTGGTGTCGAGCACGGCCGCGAACTGGTCGGTGAGCAGGTCGGAGGCAAAGGCGGGTGTGGCCGACAGGGCGCCGATGGCGGCCATCTCCGACACCCAGGTGTTACCGATCTGGCTGATGTCCGGAAGGGAGTCGCCCGCATAGGCGGTCAGCAGCTTCTGGTGGGCGGCCGTCCAGGGCACGGCCTGGACCTCGACGGCGATGCCCGGGTTGCGACGCTCGAACTCGGGCACCAGCCGGGGCACGGCCGTGCCCTCGGCCCCCATGGCCCAGAAGGTCAGGTGTGTGCGTCCATCGTTGCGGCCGGAACAGCCCGCCGTTGCAAGCGCCGCCGTCGATCCGGCCAGCCAGCCCAGTGCCGTCCTGCGGTCGGGCCGGGCCAGCGTCATGCCGCGTCCAGCCAGCCGCCCTGGAAGCCGGCCCGCTGCAGGCCCCGGAGGAGGTTGGGCTCGCCGCGCATGTGGTTCCAGACGAGGTTGGTGCGATGGTTCTCGATCATGACCACGATGGGTCCCTGGTCGATGCCGAGATAGTCGCCGTTCACCCAGCCGATGTCAGGCACGATCTGGCCATGCATCAGCGGCCCTTCGCGTTCCCTGAGGGTCGGATTGAAGGAGTCGAGGAAGCCCCACTGGGTGTAGAGGGCCTCGCCGTAGCGGGCCTTCATGGCCTTGAGGCAGGCGGTCACCGCGTCGGGCGCGAAAGGCATGGAGGCCATGGCGGCGGTAGGCGCAATGGTGCCGTCGTCGCGCTCGCCCGGGCCACGGGCCGAATAGCTGAAGAACTCGCGCTCACGGCCGTCGACGGTCTGGACGAAATCACCCGGGCCGTCGCAGGCGGTCAGGCCCCAGACCTGATCGTCATAGCCGACCCATCCCATGGGGTTGGTGCGGGCATGGTACTGCTGGGCTTCGACAGCGCGGACGCTGTTCTCGAAGTAATCGAAGTCGCCGATCTCGCCGGATTTCTCGCGCATCCAGGCGTCGCGGATACCGCGGAAGTCGATGAACATATGGCTGTACTGGTGGCCGAACATCGGGCCGAAGTGCAGGTGCGGCGTACCGTATTCGGCGGTCCAGCTGCGGTCGTAGACCGAGCACCACTCTTCCCAGACCTCGGGGCCGACGGGGTGGGTGGGGCTGCCCATGGCCAGCAGCAGGACGATCATACCCTCGTTGTAGACATGCCAGTCGGCCTCGATGAAGCCGGTCTCCGGGTGCCAGCCCATGGTGATGCGACGCGGGCGGACCTCGGCCCAGTCCCATTCGACGCGCTCATAGATGGTCTGGACCTTCTGGCGGATCTCGGTCTCGCCCGCGTCATCGCCATCGAAATAGCGGGCGGCGAACAACATGCCGCCCAGCAGCAGGGCCGTGTCGACCGTCGACAGCTCGGTCGTGCCGAAGCGGTGGCCGGTCTGCATGTCGAGGAAGTGGTAGAAGAAGCCCTTGTAGCCGGTCATCCCGGTGGCGTCGGGGCCCTGGGGCGCATCGTGGAAGAAGCGCACCGTGGTCAGGGTGATGTCACGGGCCTCCTCGCGCGTCATCCAGCCGCGCTCGACCCCCACGGGCCAGCAGGCCAGGGCAAAGCCCACGGCCGCGACCGACGAGAAGGACGGCGTGGGCCAGCGGTCGGGTGTCAGGCCGGTGCGCGGATCGGTAACGTGGCGGAACCAGTCGAAGGTGCGCTTTTGCAGCTCCTCGACATCGGCATCGAGGGTCACAGGAGCCGCAGCGCCGTCGCCCTGGCCGCGTCCGCAGGCGGCAAGCCCGACAAGACCCGCACCCGCCACCGAAGCCAGAAGAAACCGTCTGCGATCCATAATCACACCTTACGCGACTGTCGGGACAAACCCGAAAACACAAAAAAGAGGGGCCGCCCCCCACGCACAGTGAGGGACGGCCCCAGGCTCAGGAGATCAGAACTTGTAGCGCGCGCCGAACTGGAAGGTCCGGGTCGGGAACAGCACTGAAGAGGGCCGACCGAAGTTCGGGTTCGGGCTCGTGGCCGAGCCGGTTCCGCCGTCGAAGCCCGCATAGTTGTCGTAGTTGAAGACGTTGATGGCGTCGACGAACACCGACAGTTCAGAGCCGTTCGGCAGGCCGAAGTCCTTGGTCAGGCGCAGATCCAGATTCCGGTAGGCGAAGGCGTTCGGAATGATGAAGCTGTACCGCTCGGGGGTCGCGCCATATGGGCGGAAGTAGAAGCGCGAGCCGGTCCCGTCGAAGACGTTGAACGGCGTGCCCGAGCCCAGGGTCAGGATACCCGACAGCTGGAAGTCCCACGGCAGGTCGTAGATGCCGTTGGCGACGATGCGGTGCTCTTCGTCATTGGCCGAGGGCCGGACCGGCGAGGTCTCGACGCTGAAGCAATCGAAGCAGAAGGCGTCATTGCCCCCGTTCTGGGTCGCTTCGGACCAGGTGTAGGCCACGTTCATGCCCCAGCCGGACTCACGCGTGTAGGGCTTGTCCAGCTTGACGTAGAGGGCGGTAAACTCGCGCTCCTTGTTGTGATCCGACACCAGATAGGTGCGGTAGGGGTTGGAGCCGCCCGGCGAGCAGAAGCCGCCATTGTCGCCGAAACCGCCGCCGTCATTGCCGAAGGTGGGTTCGCGGCAGCGGTTCAGATACTGCCAGGTGAACTCGTTTTCGGTCTTGCCATAGGCCAGGGTGAACTCGGTCTGCCATTCACCGACGCGCTGACGGACGCCGAAGTTGAACTGGTCCGTACGCGGCGGTTCCCACTCGTTCTGGAGAAGGAAGGCCTCGCCCCGGCCGGCGATGGTGGCGAACACCGGGTCGAGGCCGGCCGCCGTGCGATACGACTCCTGCCACAGGATCGGATTGCCGGCGGAGCCGGAGGCCACGCCCAAGGCACCACCGGTCGTGCTGAAGAAGACGTTCTGGCGGATGTCGTTCGGCTTGACGATCTCGTCGTAGGAGAAGTTGAAGTTGATCCGGTCGTAGTAGCGCCCGGCCCCACCGAAGATCACCGTCGAGCGGTCTCCGAAGACGTCATAGGAGAAGCCGACCCGGGGCTGGAACGCGCCCATGAAGGGATCACGATTGTTGCCGGTGGAGATGTAGTCGTCGCGGTTGAACCAGCTCGGGAAATACCCCGCCGGCTTGCCGCCGTCGGTCGAGGCGATCCACTGGTCCAGACCCGCAATGACGCTGGCCGGCGTGACGTAGTCCTTGTTGCCGGCGTTGGACTCATAGTCCCAGCGCAGGCCGAGGTTGATCTCGAGCTGGTCGGTCAGCCGCCAGTCGTCCTGGACGTACAGGCCGATGACCGTGTTATCGAGATCGACGTTCGGGAAGGAGCGGCCCAATTCGACGCGGTAGGGAACGGTCGTCGAGCCGCTCAGCTCGGGACGTCCGTCGACGTCGTAATAGAACTGCGGGTTCCGGCCGAACTGCTTCAGGACCTCGTAGTTCTGCATCGAGATCTTGCCGCCGATCTTGAGCGTGTGGAAACCGTTCATTTCCAGCTGATCGAAGGTCAGGTCATTGCGAATGGTGAAGGCCCGGTCATGGATGTCCTGGGTGCTGTCACGACCGCCGAGGTTGATGATGGTCGCGCCCCCGAAGTAGTCCGGCTGGAAGCCCGGCAGGGTCGGGTTCGTGTCGTTCTCGAACAGGCGATAGGTCTCGCCGACGCTCGAGAAGTTCAGGGCGCCCGGGTTGTAGTTATAGTCGCGGAAATCCACCGCAAACTCGTTCAGGAAGCCCGAGCCCTGCCACTGCCAGCGCAGATTGCTGGTCACGGTCTGCTGGGCCAGGTTGGTCGCCCGTTCGAAGGAGTTGGCACCGCCGAAATCGCGAATATCGAACTCGTCCCGGTAGGTGATGCTCCAGTCGACCAGGTGTCCCTGACGCGGTTGCCAGCTGAGCTTGCCGAAGAACAGGTCTTCCTCAAACGGCGCGGCGAAGGTGCCGACATACTGGCCGAACTGGGTCTGGAAGCGCGGATCCTGGCGGCCGAGATTGACCACGGCGGCGCGGTTTTCTTCCTTGCGCTCATAGGTCGCGAAGAAATGCAGCTGGTCGCGAACGATCGGTCCACCGATGGCCACGCCCCACTGCTCGACGCTGAGGTCCGCCTTGGCGTCACCCCGGCGGCGGGCGAAGACGTCCTGCTCGATCATGCTCTGGTCGCGGTACGAGCCAAAGATTTCGCCCTGGAACTCATTGGTGCCCGAACGGGTGACGGCCGTGATGATGGCCGACGAGGCCTGTTCGTATTCCGCCTTGAAGTTCTGGCTGACGACCCGGAACTCCTGGATGCCGGCCTGCGGGAAAGGGTTACCGCGGCTGTCGTCCTGGCCGATGATGCCACCGGCGATGACATTCGACTTGAGGCTGGCGCCGTCGATGAAGGCGTTGACCGACTCCGGGCGCTGGCCACCGGCAGTGATGGTCTGTTCCTGTTCATTCAGCGAAACCCGAACACCCGGCGCCAGGGCGGCGAAGTTCAGGAAGTTGCGATTGATCTGCGGCAGGGTCTCGATCTGCTGGGTGGTGACGTTGGTCGCGATCTCGGGCGTGCGCACTTCCGGCAGGCGACGGCCGACGACGACGATGTCGTCCACAGTGCTGCCGGCGGGTCTGCCGGCCACGACCGTGCCGCTGACGTCCAGATCCAGATCGCCCACCTGACCGACGCCGATGGTGACGGTGTCGCTGGCGGTTTCGCCCTCGGTCGTCGTGACCGTGATTTCATAGGTGCCTGGGCGCAGGCCTGACAGAACGTAGCCGCCGTTGGCGTTGGCCGTGGTGCGGGTGGTGAAACCCGAGGCGATGTCGCGGGCGACAACCGTGGCACCAGCCTCGCGGGCCCCGCTGTCGGTCACTTCACCGCGGATCGTGGACGTGGCCACCTGGGCGGTGGCCGTGCCGGCCATTCCCAGCGACACAGCCATGGCGAGGACGGAGGCCGCCCCCAGATATCGAATGTTCATTTTAGCCATCCTGGTTTTCCCCCTGAGCGGAAGCGGTCACGCCCGACGGCCGCCCGTCCGTCGCGCGCGTGGTTGAGGCCGTCGTCCGGGCGGACGAACGGATTACGAGTTCGGGTCTCACGACCTCACAGACAGCCGACGACGCGGTCGCGTCCCGTCCGGCCTGCGCGGCCTCGATCTGGCCGACCAGCCGCTCGAGAGCGCGGCGACCTGTCTCGGCAATGCGAATTCTCATGGTGGTCAGGCCGGGCCTGACGAGAGCGGCGATCGGCACGTCATCAAAGCCGACCACAGCCACATCCTCGGGACAGCGGACCCCCGCCTCCTGAAACGCCAGCAGGGCACCGATGGCCATCATGTCATTGCCGCAGAATACGCCGTCGAACCGCCGTGGGGCCGCCATCAGGGCCTGGGCCGAGGCATGGCCGGAGCCCTGGTTAAAGTCGCCCTCGACCACATGCGGGTCGAGGCCAGCCTCGGCCATGGCTTCCAGATAGCCCGCGAGACGGGCCTCGGCCTCGAGGTTGCCCGCGGGACCGGCAATGTGGGCGATGTCACGGCACCCCCCGGCCAGCAGATGGCCCACTGCCGCCCGTGCGCCGCCGTTATTGTCGACCACGATTGACGGCAGGGTGCTCTCTGCGGCGCCGCCATGCATGAGCACGACGGGCAGGCGCCCGGCCATGGCGGTGGCCAGATTGGCCGAATCGATCTGCGGCGACAGGACGAACAGGCCGTCCACCCGTCCCCGCATGGAGCGGATGGCGGCGGCGGCGCCATCAGCGTCGTCGTGCGAGCTGGACACGATCAGGTGATAGCCATGCTCGCGCGCGGCCAGATCCATGCCCCGGATCAGCTCGGAAAAGAACTCGCCGTACAGGTCGGGCAGGATGATGCCGAGGGTATTGGTCTTGCTGGTCGACAGGCTGCGGGCGCCGCTGTGGGGCACATACTGCAGGGCTTCGGCCGATTCGATGATCCGCCGGCGGGTTTCCTCGGTAACGGTGTCGGACCCGTTCAGGGCGCGGGAGACCGAGGCGACGGAAACACGAGCGTGGCGGGCGACGTCGCGAATTGTAGCCGGTTTCATTTTCCGGCCCCCGTCGTCGTTCCTGGGCATCGACTGAATGTCACGGTCTTCACGCTCCCTTAACGATCCAGCCGTGCCGACCCCTTGCCGAGGTTCGTCGGTCAAATCGTGTAATCGGTTACATGGCACAGCAAACATAAGCCGCGCAAGTGCCCCTTTTTTGCCACAGCACAGGACGCGGTCAGGGAAGCGGGCGGACCCGGGCGTAAAAGGCTTCGATCAGGTCGAGGCGCTCTGCGTGAGGCATGGGGCGGGCGCGCGGACCGCTGTTGGTGAATTCGAGGAGCATGTCCGGACCAGACCGGACATCGGGCCAGGCCGGACGACCGGGAACCTCCGGACGGCCGAGGCCGGCAAAGGCGGTCCAATAGCCGGCCATGGCATCGGCGGCATCGTGATCCCTCTGCCCCAGGGGTCGTCCGATCGTGTCGAGCGTGTCGAAGACATAGGGCCGCTCGGAGGCATGCGTCGCCCCGCCGCTGGGCTCGGGATTCGATTCCGGCACCACGTCGAACCGGTACAGGAAGGTCGGATACCCGGCCGCCGCATGCAGACGCGTCAGAAAGCGGGCGGGCTCGTTGAAGGTCAGGTCGCTGATGATGTGGGCGTCATAGCCGTCGGGACCGCCGTAGGCCGCCAGCAAGGCGTCATGCTCGCCGACCGTCAGCGCGTCGTCGATGCGGCCATAGACCCCGGCGTCGGTCGGACGGATCCACCAGAACTCCGCGCTGTTGGTGCCGAGAATCAGCGGCACGGGCGCCTGGCGCCCGGCGGCAAAGGCCTCGACCACATCTTCGGTCAGGATGATGCCGTCGACGATCACATTGTCCGAATAGAAGGGGGGCATGGGGTTGAGAAGGGATTCAGCCGGCAGGGCGCGCAGCTGGGCCGCATCGGCATCGGCGGGCAGGCGGGCGCTGCGGGCAAAGGCCAGGCCCAGCGACTGGGCCGAGGGCCTGCCCGGGCGGTCGAGCGCCAGTTCGGCGGATCGCTGGCGGCCCAGACCGGACTGGACGATGGCCTTGTGGAACAGGCCGCGCGCAGAGGGGGCCACCATCAGCTGGGTAACGGCGACGCCCCCCGCTGACTCGCCGAAGATGGTGACATTGCCGGGGTCGCCGCCGAAGGCCGCGATGTTGTCGCGCACCCATTCGAGCGCCGCGATCTGGTCCATGACGCCATAGTTGCCGGCGGGCTCATCGGCAGGGCGATCTGCGGCCAGGGCCGGGTGATCGAAGAAGCCGAGACGGCCGAGGCGGTAGTTGATCGTCACCACCACGACGCCGCGCCGGGCCAGCGCACTGCCGTCATAGAGGGCCGCCGTGCCCGAGCCGTTGTTGTAGCCACCGCCGTGGATCCAGACCATGACCGGCAGCGGACCCGCCTGCTCGACCGGGGCCCAGACATTGAGCGTCAGACAGTCCTCGCTCATCGGCAGGGGGCCGACACCGGGGTCGCCGTTGGCGGGGGCCTGGATGCAGATGGCGCCGTAGGTCGTGGCATCGCGCAGCCCCTGCCACTTCAACGGAGGCGCGGGTGGACGCCAGCGCCGATCTCCCACGGGCGGCGCCGCATAGGGCAGCCCCCTGAAGGCCAGGACATCGTCCGAAGAGATGCCCCGGACAGCCCCCTGCTCAAGCTGGACGACAGCCGCGGGGTCGGGCGCAGGCATGAGGATCATGGCGAGGGACACGAGACTGGCAAGGAACATGGGCGCACCCTAGCGATGAGACGCCGCCGTCCCAAATTCATCTTTCAGATACACCGGGAACCGGTATCCGTCTGGTGCGTTTCGACGGATCGTCGAGGGGGCTGCGGCTTGAAGTATCTTGAATTGAGCGATGTCATGGCGCGGGATCTGGCCCGGGCCTTCGATGCCTCGCCCAATCCCTACACCATGCTGACCGCCGACTTCTGCTATGCCGGAGTCAATCAGGCCTATCTCGATGTCGTCGGACGGACCCGGGACGAACTGATCGGCCGCAACCTGTTCGAGGTCTTCGACGGCGGTGGCCAGAGCGCCCAGGCGCGGGAGAACGAACGCAAGCTCAAGGCCTCGTTCGAGCGGGTTCTCGGCACCGGAGAACCCGACCATCTGGCCCTGATCCATTACCCCATCGAGGTCGTGGGTGCCGGGGGGCAGACCCGGATCGAGGATCGCTACTGGAGCGCCACCCATACCCCCATCCGCGATGCGGACGGCAAGGTTGTCTATATCCTGCAACACACGACCGATATCACCGAGCTGCAGAACCTGCGTCAGCGCGTCTCGGGCGACCGTGACCAGGCCACGGTCACCGACCTGCTCAGCAGCAATGTCCTTGCGCGGGCCGAGCACCTGCAAAGCGACAATCTGCGGCTGCAGTCCGAACGGAACCGGCTGCTCGATATCTTCATGCAGGCCCCCGGTTTCATCGCGGTGCTGACCGGACCGGACTTTGTCTTCCAGATGCACAATGAGGCCTATGCCGAACTGACCGGGCATCGCCCGTTGAACGGGCGGCCCGTCGCAGAGGCCATGCCCGAAATTGTCGCCCAGGGCTTTCTCGACCTGCTGAAACAGGTGCGCGAGACCGGCGAGACGTTCGAAGGTCACGCCATGCCGGTTCAGCTGGGCACCGGGCCAGACAGCGCCCTGCGAACGCACTATCTGAACTTTGTCTATCAGCCCCTCCGCGACGGTCATGGGCAGGTGGCAGGGGTGTTCGTCCAGGGGCACGACGTCACCGATGTCGTGGAAGCCGGCAACCGCCAGAAGCTGATGATCGACGAGCTGAATCACCGGGTGAAGAACACCCTGGCCACGGTCCAGTCCATCGCGATGCAGACGGCCCGCACCCACACCGAGCCGGCGACGTTCGCCCAGGCCTTTCAGGCCCGGCTGATGTCCCTGTCGCATACGCACAATCTGCTGACCCGCGGCCATTGGGAAGGCGCCGATCTGGCCGAGGTCCTGGCGCATGAGACCGAGGCGCACGGATCGACACGCATCCTGCCGAACGGGCCGGTCGTGTCGCTGAGCCCCGCCCAGGCCCTGTCGATCGGGATGATCTTTCATGAGCTGGCCACCAATGCCGCCAAGCACGGGGCGCTGCGGTCCGGTGACGGCCGGGTTCTGGTCGACTGGTCTGTTCGGGATGGCCAGCTGTCGCTGGAATGGCGCGAGGTTGATGGCCCGCCGGTCGCGGTTTGCGAACACAAGGGCTTTGGCAGTCGTCTGGTGGACCGGAATGTGCGTCATGATCTGGCGGGACAGTGCCGCTTCGACTATGCCCCGAACGGGTTGATCTTTTCACTGACCTTTCCGCTCGAAAGAATTGCGCCATGACTATTCCGGGACTGGAAGGCCGAAAGGTGCTGGTCGTCGAGGACGAATCCCTGGTCGCCATGCTGCTGGAGACCATGCTTGAGGACATGGGCTGCACGGTCTTCGGAACGGCGGCACGCATCGACGACGCGCTGGAGATGATCGCCGGAGATGCCCGGCCGGACGTGGCCGTGCTGGACGTCAATGTGGCGGGCCAGACCGTCTATCCCGTGGCCGAGGCGCTGGATCGCATGGGCGTGCCGCTGGTGTTCTCCACCGGATATGGCCAGGGCGGCCTGGCCGAGGGTTGGGCGGGCCGGCCGACGGTCCAGAAGCCTTATACAGAGGCCATGATCCGCGACGCCCTGATGCGGGTGCTGGACATCAGAAACGCTTAGAGCATGATCGTTTAAGACAGAACCACTTCGTGGCTCTGGCGAGAGCGTGAATCATGCTCTCGCTCAACCTTGGAGCCTGATTCACCGGATCGGCGGAATCGCGAAAGCGATTCCACCTCACCGGATCAGGCTCTGAGGTCACGGATCACGGCGCGGGCCGCATTATGGCCGGGCGCACCGGTCACCCCCCCGCCGGGGTGGGCACCGGAGCCGCACAGATAAAGACCGGGAACGGGCATACGATAGTCGGCATGCCCCAGCACAGGGCGGGCGCTGAACAGCTGATCAAGGCTGAGGCGTCCGTGGAAGATGTCTCCGCCCACCAGACCAAAGCGTCGCTCCAGATCGCGTGGGCCCAGAGCCAGCCTGCCGATGATCGAGTCCCTGAAGCCCGGGGCATGGGCTTCGACCGTGTCGATCATCAGGTCGGCGACGGTGTCGCGGTGCTCGTCTGCCAGGTCAGGGGCGACGTGCTGACAGAACAGGCTGGCGACATGGTGGCCTTCCGGGGCCAGACTGTCGTCGAGCGTCGACGGGATCAGCATTTCAACGATCGGCTGGCGGGACCAGCCGTCGCGGCGGGCGTCCTGATACGCCCGGTCCAT
>CAYNDG010000031.1:4750-11380 GCA_964395805.1 uncultured Brevundimonas sp. | reverse complement strand
GCCCGCCCCTGACGTCGTCCCCAGCCAGGCGGGCTGGGAGGCCGGTCAGGCCGCCTATCTCGACTGGAACGGCAACCGGCGGGGCTGGACCACCACCGACAGCGGCCTGCAGTTCCGCCGCGTCGGCCGCGCCAACCCCGATGGCCGCCAGCCTGGGGCCACCGACACCGTCCGCGTCCACTACCGCGGCACCTTCATCGACGGCCGCGAGTTCGACAGCTCGTACAGCCGCAACGAGCCGGCCGAGTTCCCGCTCAACCGCGTGATCAAGGGCTGGACCGAGGGCGTGGCCCTGATGCGCGAGGGCGAGACGTATCAGTTCGTCATCCCGGCCGACCTCGCCTATGGCGACCGTTGGGTCGGCGGCGGCGAGATCCCGCCCAACTCCGTCCTGCTGTTCGAGGTTCAGCTTCTGGCGGTGCTCTAGCGGCGCTTCAGCAGGGCGTCGCGCGCGGCGTTCAGCTGGGCCGCCAGCCCCTCGGTGCCGCCCTGATCCGGGTGGGCCCGCGCCATCAGCCGACGCCAGGCGGCGTTGACCTCGGCGGCCGTGGCGTCCTGTCCGACCCCCAGCAGGGACCGGGCCTGCTCGACCGGCATGGGCTCCTGCCGCCGGCTCGCATCGGCCCTCCGCCCCAGCAGCACCAGCGCCCAGAAGGCCACCCCCACCGCCAGGACCGCCAGCAGCATCATTCCGAAACGTCAAAGGCCGCCTCGGCCCCCTCCAGCCCCAGCGCCATCATCAGCGACCGCATCTCCTGCCGCGCCGCCACATGGGCCAGCGACACCGCCACCGGCCGGATCTCGTTCGACAGGTCCGCCACCGTCAGGCCAAAGGGGAACAGCTCGCGGTAGATCACCCGGTCCCGCAGACCCGGCCCAATGCGAAAGCCGATCCGCTTCGACAGCTTCTTCATCCGGTCGGACAGGCGCTCGCGGTTCCGCGCCGCCGCCACCGCCAGGCGGTTGGTGACCACGATCCAGTCGATCGGCGTGCCGCCCGCAATCGCCCGGTTCTTGCGGGCCTCCCATACGCTCTCGGAGTAGATCGAGGGCCGGATCAGATCCAGGCTGACCGGGTCGACCTGCCCCAGCAGGTCAAAGTCCACGAAGCTGTCGTTCAGCGGCGTGACGATCTGGTCGGCGAGGCCGTGCGCCTTGCGCGACAGGACCGTGTCCCCGCCGGGCGTGTCGATCAGCACCACATCGGCCATCCGCCGCGCCTCGGCAAAGGCCGCCTCGAAGCGGGCCAGCTGTTCCTCTTCGCCGGCCTTGGCCAGCGCCTTGCCGTCGCCCAGGTCCGGCTCGACCGGCAGGGGCAGCTTCTGCCCGTTGGCCAGCATCCAGGCCTTGCGGTTGTCGAAGAAGCGCGCCATCGACCGCTGCCGCAGGTCGAGGTCCAGCAGCGCCACGCTCCGCCCCGAGTACAGCAGGCCCACGGCGATGTGGATCGCCAGGGTGGACTTGCCGGCCCCGCCCTTCTCGTTTCCGACGACAATGACTCTCGGCTGGTTCATACACCCTGTCCCTTCCCGCGACTCATGCGGGGCCCGGGCGCAAAATCGGGGGCAGACCCCTCGGGGTCAACGGCTCATCAGCAGGCCGGTGCGGTTCCCCGCCTCACGTGCCTCTTTGGCACCAAGGGTCCCGGATGCGGGCGGCAGCGCAAACGGCGGCGGCACCGGATGCCGGCACAGCCACCTTCAGGCGAACCAAAGAGCGACCGTCGACCGTCACCGGCTCGAAGCGCGGCGTCAGACCGGCAAGGGCCTCCGGTGCGCTCGACTGGATGCGAGCCCAGGCCGTGCGGGCCGAAGCCTCGCTGCCGAACGCCCCCAGCTGGACCAGCGAGGCGTCCTCGGCCTCACGGCGGGTTGAAACCGGCCGGGCGCGCATCGTGGGCACAGCGGACGCCACCCGCTTGTCGACCTCGTCGACAGCGGCTTCGGCGATCGCGGGGGCAGCGGCCTGGATCAGGCCGTCCATGGCTCCGTCCCGCGCTTCCCACAGATCGTGCGGATCCATGACCTCGACCCTGACGGCGCCCGGTCGACCTTCGCGCAGGCCCATCTCGGACGCCTTGAGGGGCGTTTCGAGAGGCGCCTTGCCGGGGCGATCAAGACTTACAGGGATGGCGGCGATGCGCTCGGCCAGTTGCTCGAACCGGTGCGGATCGTGCTCAACCCAGCCACAGCCGGACGCGCTGAGGGCCAGACCCAGGGTCAGGACCCGGACAACGCGGTGCTTCTGCACTGGACGAAGGACTTCTGCGGACGTCATAAGGCCACCCTACCCGCCCTGTGTTGCAGCCCCGTGCACAAGTAGGCTTAAGCGAGAAGGTAAACCCGGCCTCAACCATGGATTCAGCCGCTCTGCCCCTGCCGCACGCCGCCACCCCCGCCGACCTGCGTGGCGTCGTGTCCGGCTGGCGCGCGGCGGGCGAGACCGTGGCCTTCGTGCCCACCATGGGCGCCCTGCATGCCGGCCACCTGCGGCTGGTGGAACAGGCGCGACGGGAAGCCCGACGCGTGGTCACCAGCGTCTTCGTCAACCCGACCCAGTTCGCCGCCCACGAGGATCTGGACACCTACCCGCGCACGCTCGAGCGCGATGCGGAACTGCTGGCTGAGGTCGGTTGCGACCTGCTCTACGCCCCGACCGCGTCAACCATGTACCCGACGGGCTTCGCTACCCGCATCGGCATGGACGGGCCCGCCCTCGGGCTGGAGACCGACCACCGCCCGCACTTCTTCGGCGGGGTCGCCATCGTGGTCGCCAAACTGTTGAACCAGGTGCAGGCTGACGTCGCCCTGTTTGGCGAGAAGGACTATCAGCAGCTGCGGGTCATTGCCCGGCTGGCGGCCGACCTCGACATCCCCACGCGCATCGTCGGCGTGCCCACCGAGCGCGACGGGCATGGCCTGGCCCTGTCCTCGCGCAACGCCTACCTCAGCGAGGCCGAGCTCGACATCGCCCGCCGTCTGAACGGACGTCTGGCCGCCGCTGCGGCCCGCGTCCGCGCCAGTGATCCCA
Source organism: uncultured Brevundimonas sp. (assembly GCA_964395805.1). Classification (GTDB taxonomy): domain Bacteria; phylum Pseudomonadota; class Alphaproteobacteria; order Caulobacterales; family Caulobacteraceae; genus Brevundimonas. Next base: position 8,350 of record CAYNDG010000031.1, on the reverse strand, counting down.
TCGACGTCGTGGAGCTCGAAACTGCCGCAGCATTGATCAGCGACGGTTTCGCCGGCGTGGACTACGTCGCGGTGCGGGACGCGCACTCGCTGGAACCGGTGCAGCAGGGAGCCAGCGCTCCACTCCGCATCCTCGCCGCCGCATGGTTGGGGAGAACCCGGCTGATCGACAATATGGCGGTCTAGTCGTACCGACCGCGCCCGGTCTCGTGATAGTTCCGCCACCAGGCTTCATCGCGCGACCGTTGGGCCGCCGACTGGTTTCCACTGCCGCCGGACCCAATCCCCGAGAAGGGTAGCGTCCAGTCCTGATAGTCGCTGGAGGTCACCCGCTCGGGCTCTGCGCACACGTGTGGATTCAGCTCGCAGAAGGCCATCGTCCAGCGGTCATCGACGAAGGCCTGACTGGCGGCTCGCCCTGCCGGATCGGTCCCGAAATCCGGGATCGAGGGATCGTCGATCACCGAGATGTGCCCGTTCACATAGAGGAACTCATAGGCCGCCCGACCCTCTTCCACGTAGATCATCCGGCCGCGCGACCCGTCATAGGCCTTGAGCAGGGTGCGCGTCCGGCCCCGGCGAACCGGATGCGGCTGACGCAGGGCAATCACCCGGTAAGCCGGGGTAAAGCTCTGCGCGCCTTCAAGGATCACCTCCATCAGGCCGTCGATGTTCGGCAGGATGGCGAACTGAGGGGTCCAGGGCGTATCCAGTTGCGGCTTCATCACCGTGATCCGGCACGCGGGTTCAGGCTGGCCGCGGCTGTTTGGGCTGTAGTCCGCGGACAGGGTCACGACCCGCCCGCTGACATCCCGGTAGAAATAGGCCGTTCGGGCACCGGGCATCAGGCTGAATCCGGACTGCCTGGCGAGGGCAAAGACGTCAGCCCCCTCCTCTCCCTGCCAGCAGACGTTGAACGCCGTCAGAACGACGCTCTCGGCCGTCTCGCCGGACTGTGCCGCGACCGTGCCGGGTGCCGCTGCAAGGATCAGCATGCCCGCCAGAGCCGCCAGTCGCCTCACAAATCCCGCCATTCTCTTGCCCCCTCATTCAGAGCGTGAAGGATTGACCGGGGGCGCCGGGAGGGAAACTAACGAAACGTGACGGCTCAGGCGATCGCGCCGACGCAGCCTTCCGGACCACCAGGGGCGACGGACGCGGAGGTCAGCGACAGGGTCCAGCCGTGGTGGGTGTCCAGCCCGCGACGCCCGGCGCCCGAGCCGTCGCCCGCATCGCCGCCGGCGGTGACCAGAACCCGGTCCCCGCGCGGCAGGGCGCAGGGATCGATCCGCCCGACGGCCAGCGACGTCGGAATGTCCTTGCCGAAGCCTTCGAAGACGCTGAGAGCCGACCACTCACGGCGCAGGCCCATCCACCACGGATCGCCGGCATTGATGGCCAGGACCGCCACCCCTCTGCCTTCTGCGGCAAACGCCAGGGCCGCCTGCGGATCGCGCTCGGACTTCAGTTCAGCAGCGCGACCGAAGCGCAGGCGCGCCGCGTCAAAGGCGCGCGCGGGCTCGACCGGCGCCCAGACACGGACGGACAGCTGGCCCTGACGCGCCAGACCGTGGCCGACGACCTCACGCCACAGGGCCTCGACGGCGCTGCGGGTATCGGGTCGGGCATCGCGAAGCACGTGGGCCAGCACCGCCTGTTCGCGGTCGGGCCGCAGCTTCACATAGCCGCCGGTCGGGGCGTCCTTGGCCTTGCCGACACGGTCAGCGAGGGCGAGGCGCTTCTGGAACAGGGCCACCATCCGGGCATCGATCTCGTCGATCTCGTGGCGCAGGGCGGCGAGCGTCATCTGTTCGAGGTCGGCCGGAGGTTCGGCGGATTTCACAAGGGTCAGGGTCATTTGCAGAGCTTTCGAAGGGGAGGATCGGTGAGGCCGAGGTCCGCCGCTCCATCGGGAGCGGTCGCCGGTGAGAGGTCAGGAGCAAGGTCCGGACGCCTCAGCCGGCGTATCGAAAGCCGTAGCAATAAAAGCCAAAGGCATAGGGGGCCGACGCCGCGAAATCGCGGGCGTCAAAAGCGGCAGTCAGGGCGCGCTTGAAGGCCATGGACGCTGATGCCCGCAGAAATCGTGCGCCGTCAAGCGCCCTTACGGCCCAGCAGGACAAATCGCGTGCGGTTATCGGCCGAATCCTGCATGTCGTTGCGCAAAATCGACAATCCGTAGATGTCGGCGGCACCGGCGGGCGCAAGCGCCGCCCGCGTCGGATCTTCCGCTTCGGCGACCGCCCGGGCTGCGCCGGCCGTGTCATAGGCCTCGACGGCCTCGAGGTTGAGAGCCGACAGGGTTCCGGTGCATTGGCCCAGAGCCGCCGGATGGCTCTCGACCGTGCGAACATCGGAAAGGCGGGCGCCCGTCGGGGCCATGAGCGCCAGTCGGATCGGCCGCCAGACCTCTGCCAGCACGTCCAGTCCCGACGCCATCACCAGATCGCTGGCCGGCTGTACGGTCCCGATGCGGCTGTTCTCGATCGGGATCAGGGCACAGTCACAGTGACCGTGCCGGACCGCATCGATGGCCTCGGCGAAGGTTTCGTGGCCGATCGCCTCGTCCCAGGGACGCAGCACGGCGCAGGCCTCGTGGCTGAAGGATCCCGGCGCCCCCTGATAGGCAACGCACCCCCGGGCCACGGCGCCCTCAGGCCGCAGCCGACCGGGACTGCCGTCCCGACGTCAGGCGTTCCGCCACGAGGAAGGCCAGCTCCAGTGCCTGGTCGGCGTTCAGGCGGGGATCGCAGTGGGTGTGATAGCGGCTGCTGAGATCGTCCTCGGTCAGCATCTGGGCCCCGCCTAGGCATTCGGTGACATTCTGGCCGGTCATCTCCAGATGCACGCCGCCGGGGTGGACACCTTCGGCCTCGGCCACGTCGATGAAGGTCCGGACCTCGCTCAGGATGCGCTCGAAGGGCCGGGTCTTGTAGCCGTTGCCCGCCTTCAGCGTATTGCCGTGCATCGGATCGATCGACCAGATAACCCGCCGACCCGCCGCCTTGACCTCGCGCATCAGCCTGGGCAGCCGCTCACCGACCTTGTCCGCACCGAACCGTCCGATCAACGTCATGCGCCCCGGGACATTCTCCGGGTTCAGGATGTCGAGCAGGGCCAGCAGGTCCCCCGGCTCCATTGTCGGTCCACATTTCAGGCCGATTGGATTTCTGATGCCGCGCGCGAACTCGACGTGGGCACCGTCCGGCTGTCGCGTCCGCTCCCCGATCCAGACCATATGGGCCGAGGTGTCGAACCACTCGCCGGTGGCGCCATCCAGCCGCGTCAGCGCGCTCTCGAGGTTCAGCAGCAGCGCCTCGTGGCTGGTGAAGACCTCGACCCGGGACAGGTCCGGATGGGTTTCGGGGGTTACCCCGACCGCCTCCATGAAGGCCAGGGCCTCACCGATCTTGTCGGCCAGTTCGCGATAGCGCGCGCCATAGGTGTTGTCGGCCGCGAAACCCAGGGTCCAGCGATGGATGTTGTAGAGATCGGCATAGCCGCCGCCGGCGAAGGCGCGCAGCAGGTTCAGCGTCGAAGCCGACTGGTGATAGGCCTTCAGCAGGCGCTGGGGGTCGGGCACGCGCTCGGCAACCGTGAA
>CAYNDG010000031.1:0-4656 GCA_964395805.1 uncultured Brevundimonas sp. | reverse complement strand
GGCGATGCGGCCGACCTTCACCACGGGCTTGCGACCCGCAAAGGTCAGCACAACCGCCATCTGCAGGATCAGGCGGAAGGTGTCGCGGATATTGTCGGTCGAGAACTCCTTGAAGCTCTCGGCGCAGTCGCCCCCCTGTAGCAGGAAGGCATTGCCCGCCTCGACCTGGGCCAGCCGTTCGGTCAGCCGCCGGGCCTCGCCCGCGAAAACCAGCGGCGGCAGCGCCCGCAGTTCGTCCTCGACGGCCGCCAGGGCGCCCGCGTCCGGGTAATCCGTCGGCATCTGCACGACGGGTTTCTCTCTCCAGCTATCGGGGGTCCAGCGGCGGGTCATAAGGTCAAGATAGGCCCTTGATCCTTCCCGAACAATAATGCGTTGTGTCCATCGCGTCGCAGGCTTGCCGCGCGGCCTGACGGCCCTTGCCGACGGGCCGGAAATCCCCTATACGCCGCCGCTTTCCAGGGCCTCGGTCCCGGTGCGGAATGTCAAAGGGTCCGGGAATGCCTTCCGGCCGCCGCTTCGGGAACCATCGTGGAGCCGACTTACCCGGTCCCTCCATGCCGAGCCCCACAAGGGAGATGACGATGGCTCTTTACGAGCACACGGTCATGTCGCGCCAGGACATCAGCGCGCAACAGGCCGAAGCCCTCAACGACACCATCAAGGACCTGATCGAGCAAGGCGGCGGTTCCGTCGCCAAGATCGAGTACTGGGGCCTGCGCAACCTGACCTACCGGGTCAAGAAGAACCGCAAGGCGCACTATTCGCTGCTCGCCATCGATGCCCCGCCGGCGGCCATGGCCGAGGTCGAGCGTCAACTGTCGATCAATGAAGACGTCCTGCGTTGGCTGACCGTCCGCGTCGAGGAACTCGACCTGGAACTGTCGCCCCTGCTGGCCCGTCGCGAGCGCGAGCGTGAACGTTCGACCCGCGACGAGTCCTCCAACGTTTCGGAATAAGGACCGGCCCCATGACCGATACCCAATCCCCCAAGCCCGGCGCTCCCGTCGGTGACGGCCCCGCCCGTCGTCCCTTCTATCGTCGCCGCAAGGTCTGCCCGTTCTCGGGCGAGAATGCGCCGAAGATCGACTACAAGGACGTCAAGCTGCTGCAACGCTACATCTCGGAGCGCGGCAAGATCGTGCCGTCGCGTATCACCGCGGTGTCGCAAAAGAAGCAACGCGAGCTGGCCAAGGCCATCAAGCGCGCGCGTTACCTGGCCCTCCTGCCGTATGTGGTGAAGTAAGATGAAGGTCGTTCTGCTCGAACGCGTCGAGAACCTCGGCGCCATCGGCGACGTCGTCACTGTCAAGGACGGTTTCGCCCGCAACTTCCTTCTGCCGCGCGACAAGGCCCGCCGGGCCACTGCCGCCAATCTGAAGGCTTTCGAAGTCGAACGCGCCGCCATTGAGGCCCGCAACGACAAGAACAAGGCCGAGGCCCGGAAGATCGCCGACAAGATCGACGGCCAGACCTACGTCATGATCCGTCAGGTGTACGGTTCGGTCGCCGGTCGCGACGTCGCCGAGGCCATCCAGGCCGAAGGCGGCAAGGTCGAGCGCTCGCAGGTCGTCCTGCACGTTCCGATCAAGACGCTGGGCGTCCACGAGGTGCAGGTCCGCCTGCACGCCGAGGTCACGGCCACGGTGAAGATGAACGTCGCGCGTTCGGCCGATGAAGCCGAGCGTCAGGCGCGCGGTGAAGACGTCATCCGCTCGCAGTTCGACGATGAGCGTCAGGCCGCCGATCAGGCTGCTGCGGACCTCATCGAGGGCGGCGCCGGTCAACAGGAAGGCTTCGGCGACGAAGCCTGATACCTGCGGATCGACGATCGATCAGGGCGCGTTTCCTTCGGGAATCGCGCCCTTTTTCGTGCCGGGACTCTTTCCGTCCACAAGGGGTGGCAGTCTATCGACAGCTTTGCGACCGCGCCTGACGCAGGGGCGGTTAAGAGTTAACCCATGAACGCCCTCGCCGCCCTTTCTCCGTCCGACATCGGTCCCCAGTCCCTGCCCCACAATCTGGAAGCGGAACAGGCCCTGCTCGGCTGCCTGCTGTTCGACAATGCCGCCTTCGAACGCCTGTCGGACAAGCTGCGCGGAAGCCATTTCCACGAGCCGTTCCACCAGCGCCTGTACGATGTGATCGAGGATCACATCCGTCAGGGTCTGCTGGCCGAGCCGACCCTGCTGATGGGCCGCTTCAAGCAGGACCCCGCCTTCGAGCAGTTCGGCGGCCTGCGCTATCTGGCCGATCTCGTCGACCGCGCCCCGCCCGCCGCCAATGCCCCCGACTATGCCCGCGTCATCTATGATCTGGCGCTGCGGCGGGATCTGATCCGCATCGGCGGCGACATCAGCCGCGCCGCGCCCGACCCGGAAACGCCCGCCCTCGACCAGATCGAAGCCGCCGAACAATCGCTCTATACCCTGGCCGAAACGGGCAAACCCTCGTCGGGCTTCGTCAGCTTCTCCCAGGCCCTGGCCGGCGCGGTGCAGATGGCGGGCGAAGCCTATCAACGCGACGGCAAGCTGGCCGGTCTGGCCACCCAGCTGGACGACCTCGACCAGAAGCTGGGGGGCCTCTACCCTTCCGACCTGCTGATCCTTGCGGGGCGCCCGTCGATGGGCAAGACCTCGCTCGCCACAAATGTCGCCTTCAACGTCGCCCGCAACTATCGCTGGGAGCCGACGCCCGAGGGGAGAAAGACCGTCTCGGGCGGGGTCGTCGCCTTCTTCTCGCTGGAAATGAGCGCCGAACAGCTGGCCATGCGCATCCTGGCCGATGCCTCGGGCATCTCGTCGGATCGGCTGCGCAAGGGCGAAATCGATGCCTCGGACTATGGCCGGCTGCGCGATGCGGCGATCGAGATCGGCGAGAGCCCGCTCTACATCGATGCCACCGGCGGCCTGCCCATCTCCAAACTGGCCGCCCGCGCGCGCCGCCTGAAGCGCCAGGAGCATGGACTGGACCTGATCATCGTCGACTATCTGCAATTGCTGACTGTCGGTGACGCCAACAACCAGAAAAACCGGGTGCAGGAAGTGTCCGAGATAACGGGGGGCCTCAAGGCGCTGGCCAAGGAGCTGAACGTGCCCGTGCTGGCCCTGTCGCAGCTGTCGCGCCAGGTCGAGAGTCGCGACGACAAGCGGCCCCAGCTGTCCGACCTGCGCGAGTCCGGCTCGATCGAACAGGACGCCGACGTGGTCATGTTCGTCTATCGCGAAAGCTATTACCTGGGCCGGTCCGAGCCGCGCGAGGGCACCGAGGAGCACCTTAAATGGCAGCAGGACATGGACCAGCTGCAGCACGTCGCCGAGGTCATCATCGGCAAGCAGCGCCACGGCCCGATCGGAACCGTCCGCCTGTCCTTCGACGCCGACACCACCCGCTTCGGCAACCTCGCCCGCGACAACCGCTACGACAGCAGCAACTACGGCGACTGACCCGGGCGTTTCGTTCCCTTCGCACCTGCGGCATAAGGGACGGATGACCCGCGCCCGCCTGTCGGTTGATCTCGACGCCCTTGCCGCCAACCATGAGTTCCTCGCGCGCCTGACGGGGCGGCCGGTTCAGCCGGTGGTCAAGGCGGATGCCTATGGACTGGGCGCCGGGGCTTGCGTGACGCGGTTGATGCAGGCCGGGGCTCGTACCTTCTTCGTGGCGCGTCTGTCCGAAGGGCTGGCCCTGCGCGAGGCCGTGGGCGAGGCCCCGATCCTTTATGTGCTGGATGGCTGTACCGAAGGCGCGGTGGCGGCCTTGCGGGAAGCGGGTCTCCGCCCCGTCATCAACCACGCCGACCAGTTGACCCGCTGGCAGGAGGCCGGAGGCGGCCTCTGTGGCCTGCACATCGACACCGGAATGAACCGGCTGGGATTCCGGCCGGAAGATGCCCCTGCTCCCTTCACCGGGCTGGAGCTGGTCATGAGCCATCTGGCCTGCGCCGATGATCCCGCCAGCCCGATGAACGCACAGCAGCGCGACACCTTTACCGCTGTTCGCAGTCGCTACCCCGGCATCCCGGCGTCATTTGCCAACTCGGGTGGTTGTTTCCTCGGACCAGCCTATGCCTTTGATGCCGTGCGCCCCGGCATCAGCCTGTGGGGTGGTGGCCCCGAAGGGCGGCCCGACCCGCGTATCCGGCCGGTCGCCACCTTCAGTGCGCCCGTTCTACAGGTACGGCAGGTCCCGCCGGGCGAAAGCGTCGGCTATGCCCGCGGCAAGGTCGCCGACCAGCCTCTGAGCGTCGCCACTGTGGGCGCCGGCTATGCCGACGGGGTGATGCGCGCCACCAGCCCCCGGGGTCAGGTGTTCGTTGCCGGAGCGCTACGGCCGATCCTGGGCCGGATCTCCATGGACGCCCTGGCGGTCGACGTCACCGGACTGGACGTGGCCGAGGGCGACCGGGTCGAACTGTTCGGACCCAACCGGCCCATCGATGATGCCGCGCGCGACACCGGCACCATCGCCTATGAACTGCTGACCTCGGTCGGCAGCCGGGTGGACCGCACCTATACCGGTTGAGCCTACGACAGGATCGGTCGCAGGCCGCGACGCTCCCTCTCCGCCCCCGCCGGGATTCGGTGTAAGCCCCGGTCATGGCGCGTGACTCATCCCAATACATCTGCCGCATCTGCGGGGCCGTTCATGCCAAGT
>CAYNDG010000030.1:0-11917 GCA_964395805.1 uncultured Brevundimonas sp. | reverse complement strand
CAGGTCCACCCGGAACACATAGCCGTCACCGGTTCGCTCGGTCAGCAGGCCGGCAAAGGCCTGCGCCACCCGGTCAACGGTGCGCTGCATCTCGACACCGTCGGCCAGCGCTCCGGCCAGCCGGTCCGGATCGTAAAAGAGCGAAATATCGATATCGCTGGAATAGTTCAGCTCCAGCGCCCCGTGCTTGCCCATGGCCAGACCGAACAGGCCGGGGACTGGGCCCCGCGGGTCATCCGGCGCCGAGACCAGCTTGCCGCGTTCGCGCAGGTCGTGGGCGACCGCCCGGAGGCCGGCCTGTGCCGTCGCGTCGGCGAACTGCGACAGGGCTGCGGTCACGGCCTCCAGCGCCCACACCCCTCCGAGGTCGGCGAGGGCGGTCAGCAGGTGCAGGTCGGCCTTGAACAGGCGAAGCGGCCGCTTCATCGCCTCGGCTCCACCGTCCAGCGCGCGCGTCTGCATCAGGATGTCGGCGAGGCTGTCCTCGGGCCGGTGAGCCAGAATCCGGCCGAGGGCCTCGGGCCGGCGGCGGGCGAGGGAGGCCAGATAGGGGCTGGCCGCGAAGATCGGGGCCAGGGCGGGCCAGGCGGTCTGGAGGACGGTGTCCGGCACGGCTTCCGCCAGCCGGGCCATCAGAGTCTCCAGCCCCGGCGACGGCAGCGTCGGACCGCAGACCGACAGGCAATCGACCAGCGGCACGCCCGCCGTCATGGCGCGGGCGCCAGCACCAGCGCCACCCGGAGGCCCGGTCCATGACCATTGTAGACGCCCGGCCCTTCATCCAGCTGGATACGCCCCCCGTGCGCCTCCATCACCGCCCCGACCAGCGCAAGGCCGAGGCCCGACCCCGGCTCGGTGCGGCTGTTGTCCAGGCGCACGAACCGCTCGATGACCCGCTCACGGTCCTCCTCGGGCACGCCGGGGCCGGTATCGGTCACGGAAAACTCGATCTCGCCGGATGACCGCCGGCGCGCCCGAAGCTTCACCGCCCCGCCCGCGGGCGTATATTTGATGGCGTTGTCGATGATGTTGGCCAGGGCCTGGGTCAGGAAAGGGCGGTTGCCCACGATCTCGAGGCCGCGCTCGATTTCGGCCGAAAACTCCAGCCCCTTGTCCTCGCCGGCCGGCTCATAGAGCTCGGCCAGATCGGCGGCCAGGTCGGCTGCGTCAAAGCGTTTCGCATCCGGAATATTGCCCGACCCGGCCGCAGCCTGCAGGCGGGCAATGGCGAGTACCGTGTTGAAGGTCTTCAGCAGGTCGTCGGCCTCGACCAGGGCCATTTCCAGCGCTTCGGTGCCGCTGACCTTGCCGGCCTCCGCATCGATCAGGGCCACTTCCAGCTTGGCCCGCATGCGCGTCAGGGGCGAGCGCAGGTCGTGGGCGATAGCGTCTCCGGCATGGCGGATCGAGGCCATGGACGCCTCCATGCGGTCCAGCATGCCATTCAGTCCCTGGCCCAGTTCGTCCAGTTCGTCGCCGGATCCCCGCACCGGCACCCGCGCCTTCAGATCCCCGTCCTGCACCGCCAGAACGGTGCGGTTCAGTCGGCCCATGGCCGCTTCCAGATTGCGGCTGACCAGCAGGCCACCGATCAGGCCCAGCAGCACGACGATCCCCATGGCGCCCCACAGGGCCTGGGTCAGCCGCTCCAGATAGGCTTCGGTATCCCCCAGCGACTGACCGACGAACAGCTGCTCGCCGCCGCGCAGCGTCATCTGGACGCCACGCGACTGGGGCCGGACGACCCGCCCGTCGGGCAGGGTGTCGGTCATCGGGAAGGTGTGCCAGACGGTCCCGCCCTCATAGTCCTGGATGGGAGAGACATTGAGGCTGCCGGTCACCCGGTTCCCCTCGGCATCGATCAGCAGATACAGGAAGTTGTCGCGGGTCAGGGTGCGGTCGATGACCGCCATGTTCAGCGCATCGAAGCCCCGCGCATCATAGATGCCGGTCAGGGTGGTGACCTCGGTCTTCACCGCCTCCTCGGCCTTCAGCCGCGCCTCATGGGCCGAGGCGACATAGACCCACGCCAGCACCGCCGCCGCCGCCGTCGCAAACAGCGCAAGGAACAGCAGCGTCAGACGGAACGGCGTCCGCCGGAAGAGGGAGGGGAGACGCATCACGGCTTAACTCTCTCCCTCCCCTTTATGGGGAGGGAAGGTGGCGCGAAGCGACACCAGGGTGGGGGAGGCATTCAGGCAATCAAGAATACTGTCCATCACGCCATCGACGTTGTCGCGGATGGAAGCGTTATCGAAACGGAGCGTCGTGAAGCCCTCGCGGCTCAACACACCATCCCGGATACGGTCGTGGCGCGCCCGCTCCTCTTCGCCATGAACCCTCCCATCAACTTCGATGACAAGGTTGTGCTTGAAGCACACGAAATCGAGGAAATACCCTCTGAACGGCGCTTGTCGACGAAAATGAAAGCCTTGCTTTCTCAGCATCTTGAGTCGGGACCACATTCGCGCCTCCGGCGGGGACAGGGTCTTTCGCATTTCGCGAGCGCGTTCGATCGGTCCTGACATGGACGCCTCCCCACCCTGACGGCTTCGCCGTCGTCCCTCCCCATAAAGGGGAGGGAGAATTCCTTCACGCCTCCAGCCGGTATCCCGCGCCGCGCACGGTCTGCAGCATGGCCTTGTCAAAGCCCTTGTCGATCTTGGAGCGCAGGCGGCTGATGTGGACGTCGATGACATTGGTCTGGGGGTCGAAATGATACTCCCAGACCTTCTCCAGCAGCATGGTGCGGGTCACCGACTGGCCGGCGTGGCGCATCATGAACTCCAGCAGCTGGAACTCGCGCGGCTGCAGGTCGATCTCCTGACCGGCGCGGTGCACCTCGCGGCTGATCAGGTTCATCTCCAGATCACCGACCTTGAGCACGGTCGCGACCGAGCCGGTCTCGCGCCGTCGCGACAGGGCCTCGACCCGCGCGATCAGTTCGGCAAAGGCATAGGGCTTGACCAGATAGTCATCGGCCCCGGCCTGCAGGCCGGTCACCCGGTCCTCGACCTCGCCCAGCGCCGACAGGAACAGCACCGGGGTCTGGTCGCCGTTCTTGCGCACGGTCTCGACCATGCCGACGCCGTCCAGACGCGGCATCATCCGGTCGACGACATAGACGTCATAGCCGCCCTTCTGGGCCTCCAGCAGGCCAAAGGCCCCGTCCACGGCATGGACCACATCGTGCCCCGCCTCGGTCAGCCCACGAACCATGGCCGTCGCCGCTTCGGCGTCGTCCTCGACCACCAGAATGCGCATCGCCCTCTCCCTTCACTCCCGCCCCTGCGGGATTCGTCTCGAATAATAGCCGAACCCGGCCGGTTTCCTTACTGCTTCGTCGCCGGAGCCCGCGTCCGGGGCTGGGCGGCGGCTTGCGGCGGCACGTCGAGCAGCACAGGCCCATTGCCGTCCGGTGACCAGGCCAGGATGAAGAACTCATCCTGGCCGGCGGCCCGGGCCCGGGCGATCTCGGCCTGGATGTCGGCGATGCTGCGCACCGGCCTCACACCAGCCTGCAGGATCACGACACCGGGCACGAACTGGCTCTGGCCGACCCGCGCCTCCGCGACCACGACCACACCCTCGACGCCGGCGGGGATATCGTATTTCGCGCGCAGTTCGGGCGTCATGGGGGCGAGCGTAAGCCCGGCCAGCACCTGACCGGCGCTGGGCCCGGGCATCTCGCGGCGCCGCGGGGCCGGTCGGGCATTCAGCTCCTCCAGCGGCGGGCGCTTCGCCGCACGGACACGAGCGACCAGCCGCCGCTCGCCGCGCAGAACGATGACCTCCAGCATCTCATTGACGCCTGCGGCCCCCACCTTGCGGGTCAGGTCGGTCGAGTCCTCGATCGCCTGCTGGTTCAACTGTACGACGATGTCGCCGGGGCGCAGGCCGCCGCGCGCCGCCGGTCCGCCCGGGGTGACGTCGATGATCAGGGCCCCGTTCTCGACACTGACACCCATGGCGGCGCGATAGGGTTCCAGATCGCCGATGGTGACGCCCAGATAGCCCCGCTCGATCTGCTCGCCGCGCATCAGCCGGTCGGTGATGGTCTTGGCCGTATTGGCCGGAATGGCAAAGCCGATGCCGATCGAGCCCCCGGTCGGCGAGAAGATGGCCGTGTTCACGCCGATCACCCGGCCATAGATGTCAAAGGTCGGCCCGCCGGAATTGCCCCGATTGATGGCCGCGTCGATCTGGATGTAGTCGACATAGTTGCTGGAGGCATCGCGCAGGTCGCGCGACTTGGCCGAGACGATGCCCGCCGTGGCCGTGCCGCCCAGACCGAAGGGATTGCCGACCGCGATCACCCAGTCGCCGACGCGCGGCTCGGCCGATTCCTCGAAACTGACATAGGGGTAGTTGCTGCCGTCGACCTTGATAACGGCCAGGTCCGTGCTCTCGTCGCGCCCGACCAGTCGCGCCGGCAGGACCCGGTTGTTGGCCAGACGCACCGTGATCTCCTCGGCATTGGCGATCACGTGGTTGTTGGTGACGATGTAGCCGTCGGCCGAGATGAAGAAGCCCGACCCGGCGCCGAGGGTGGTCTCCTCCTCGGGCGCGGTACCGTCGCCCTGCGGGGCCTCGAATTCGAACGGCAGGCCGGGGATGGGGAAGGTCTGGGCCTCGCGCCGGGGAATGCGCGTGCGCACATCGATCTGCACCACAGCCGGTGCCACCTGGGTGAAGATGTCGGCAAAGCTGGCGGGGGCGCCGGGGGGCGGGCCAAAGGCGGCGCCGGGCGCTCCGGCCGACGGCGTGATCGGGCCACTCACCGACAGCAGGCTGCCATCCATGCCCGGCCAGCGCATGAGACCGCCCGCCGTGGCAACCACCGCCACCAGCAGTCCGGCCGCCGCCCCGATGATGAACTCCTTGCGCTTCACTGTGCTTTTCCCGTTCGCATGCCGGCGCCGTCCCGAATGGGACCCGCATCAAGGTGACGATATAGGCCCTTGTCCCCGATCACCAATCGCTGCGATGCCACAGACGCCCCGGCATCGCCCATCAGGACGTGCCGTCAGGTGTTTTTGGGGGCGAAGTTGCGTCATCTTCAGGGCCGGTTGTTGCCGCCGTGAGAAGTTCGCGGACCCGCGCCTGCTCCTCGGCCGTCAGTCCCTCCCCCGGCGAATCCGTGGCCACGCGCCTCCGGCCCAGCCAGACCAGCCCCCCGGCCCCGCCCAGTACCAGCAAAAGCGGCAGGCCCCACAGCAGCAGGGTCCCGATACGGACCGGCGGGGTGAACAGCACATAGTCCCCGTAGCGGGCGACCAGTCCCTCGCGGATTTCGGCGTCGCTCTGCCCTTCGGCGATGCGCTCACGAACCCAGCGACGCATGTCCGAGGCCACACCGGCCGGCGAATCGGCGATCGACTCATGCTGACAGACGACGCAGCGAATCTCGTCGAACAGGGCCTGGGCGCGCCGCTCCTGTACGACACTGGCCAGCGGCCGGTCGGGCGCGGGCGGCGGCTCCTGCGCGGCCACCGGACCCGCCAGTCCCAGCATCAGGGCAAGCAGCAGCAGCCGCCTCATGCCACAGCCTTCCTGCGCCGGGTCGTGTCAGCAGTCCGAAGGCGCCGGTCCATCAGCGACAACAGCCCGCCCAGTGCCATGAGCGCCGGACCAAGGAAGATCAGCCGCGCCCACGGGTTCCAGTTCATCCGCACCATCCAGGCCCGCGCGCCGGTCTCACTCAACCGTCGCTCGCCCAGCACCAGATAGACGTCATCAAGGCCGTGAAAGCTCAGCCCCACCTCGGTCGTCGTCTGTCCTCCGGCGGGGAAGAAGCGCTTCTCGGCCCGCAGGGTCTCCGGCCGCCCGCCCCCCACGGGCTCTACGTCCAGCGTCGCCCGTTCGGCCAGATAGTTGGGCCCCTCGACGATCTCGACCGTGCGCAAGGTGGCCTGATACGGGCCGGCCGCGATCGTCTGGCCGATCTCGAGCGGACGGGCGGCCTCGACCTTCAGACCGGTCTCGACCACCGCGCCCAGCACGAACAGGCCCAGTCCCGCATGCGCCGCCGTCATGCCCCACGCCGCCAGCGGCAGGGCGCGGGTGCGCCGCCCCAGCTCGCCCGGCGTGCGCTTCCCGAACAGGCGGATCCGCTCGGCCAGCTCGGCCAGCGCGCCCAGCACCAGCCATGCCCCCAGCGCCAGACCCGCCGCCGTCAGGGCCTCGCGCGGCTGGAACAGGCCCCAGGCGACCAGCGCGAACACCAGCGACAGGCCCGCCGCCCACGCCAGTCTTTGCAGGGCCCCGATCAGGTCGCCCCGCTTCCAGCCCAGCAACGGCCCCATCGGCAGAATCAGCAGCGCCACGGCCATCAGCGGGGTAAAGGTCACAGCGAAGTAGGGCGGCCCGACCGAGATCGTGCCCCCTCCCGCCGCCTCGAGGATCAGCGGATACAGGGTGCCGACCAGCACCGTCGCCGCCGCGACAGACAGGAACAGGTTGTTGATCACCAGCGCGCCCTCGCGGCTGATCGGGGCGAACAGGGTCTTGCCCGTCAGCTGCCCGGCCCGCAGCGCGAACAGGGCAAAGGCCGCGCCGGCCGTGACCCCGAGGATCGCCAGCAGCATCAGCCCCCGCTCCGGATCGACGGCGAAGGCGTGGACGCTGGTCAGCACGCCCGACCGCACCAGAAACGCGCCCAGCATCGACAGGGAAAAAGCCACCAGCGCCAGAAACACGGTCCAGCCGATCAGCGCCCCGCGCCGCTCGGTCACCACCGCACTGTGCAACAGGGCCGCCGCCGCCAGCCAGGGCATGAAGCTGGCGTTCTCGACCGGATCCCAGAACCACCAGCCGCCCCAGCCCAGTTCGTAATAGGCCCAGAAGCTGCCGAGCGCGATGCCGGCCGTCAGCAGGGCCCAGCTGGCCAGCGCCCACGGCCGGATCCAGCGCCCCCAGGCCGGCCAGAAGCCCGCGCCGGGTCGTCCCTCGATCAGGGCCGCGACGGCCAGCGAGAAGCACACCGACAGGCCGACATAGCCGCCGTACAGAAGGGGCGGATGCAGGGCCAGGGCGGGATCCTGCAGCAGCGGGTTCAGCGAGGCGCCCTCGACCGGGGCGGGGTCAAGCCGCACGAACGGGTTCGAGGTGAACAGGACGAAGGCGAGGAACAGGGCGCCCAGCACCCCTTGCACCGCGACGGCGACGGCCTTGAGGCCGAAGGGCAGTCCCCCTGCGCCTGTCCGCGCCCGGCCAAGGATTGCGCCGAAGCCGGTCAGCACCAGACACCACAGCAGCAGCGACCCCTCGTGGCTGCCCCAGGCCCCGGCCACCTTGTAGAGCATCGGCTTGTCGGTGTGGCTGTTCAGCGCGACGTTGGAGACCGAGAAGTCCGACACCACAAAGGCATGGAGCAGCACAAGAAAGGCCAGCCCCACGGCGAGGCAGGCCGCAAGGGCGGCGCCCTCACCCGCGCCCGCCAGAATCGGACTGCGCCGCCACCGGCCGGCCGCTGCCATCGCCACCTGAAGCCCGCTCAACGCCAGGGCGAGGCACAGGGCAAAGGTCCCCAGTTCAACGATCACGGCTGGCCCTCGTCGCCGTCAGGGCGCCACTCGCCGCGTTCCTTCAGCCGTTCGGCAACTTCGCGCGGCATATAGGTCTCGTCGTGCTTGGCCAGCACCTGACGCGCGACAAAGGTCCGGTCCGCCAGAAACGCGCCCTCGACCACCACGCCCTGCTCTTCCTTGAACAGGTCGGGCAGATCGCCCTGATAGACCACCAGGGTCGAGGCGGCATTGTCCGTCACCCGGAACCGGACCCGGCCGTCGGCGCCGTGGGCGACGCTGCCGGCCTCGACCAGACCGCCCAGACGCATGGCCCGCCCGGTCGGCGCTGCCTCCTCCGTGGCCTCGGACGGCGAGACAAAGAAGGTGACACTGTCCTGCATGGCCCACAGGCTCAGCCCCACGGCGAGCGCCAGGACGGGCGCGGCCGCCATGACAACCCACATCCGCCGCCGGGCCTTCGGTGATTTCGGCATCCAGCCCATCAGCCTTGCCCTCCGGTCAGGGGCGGAAGCCGCGCCTCCAGATCGACGCGCCGCGGATCGGTCGGGGCCAGCGCCGCGATCAGCGGACCCCACATCTCATGAACCCGGGCGACCTCACCGCGCTCCAGCGCGCGTTCGCCCAGGAAATAGCGGGCGCCCAGCTGGCCGGGGTCCAGCTCCAGCGCCCGCAGAAAAGCCATTTCTGCATCGTCGCCGACCTCCCCGTCCTGGGTCCGCACCAGCGCCTCGCCCAGCCGCGCCCAGGTCCGGGCATCATCGGGCCGAAGCAGGGCCGCGCGACGGAGTGCAGATGCCGCGCCGATCGGATCACCGGCCTCGAACCGGGCCGCTCCCAGCAGGGCCTGGGCCTCGAAATCATCGGGCCGGGCCGCCGCTTCACGTTCCATCACCGCGGCCAGCTTCGGGGCATCCAGCATGCCGGGCGTCTCGGCCCACTCCGCCACCCGGCGGGCATAGGGCTGGTCCGCCATCCCGGGACTACCCGTCACGAAATAGGTTCCCAGGGCCGTGAGCACGGCGACGCCAACGGCGCCCAGCACCCGGCTCGCCTCGCGCGCATGGGCCCGGGGATCGTGGATGTCGGACAGGGTGTCGGATCCCCTGTCCAGATAGCGGCGGGACACCTCCGCCCGCGCAGCCTCCAGCTCGGCCCCGGCCAGGACACCGCGCGCGGCCATCCGGTCCAGCTCTGCCAGGTCGCGCGCCAGCAGCCGCCCCCGAACGATGTCGTCGTCCACGGGCATGCCGCCTTGTCCGGCGGCCCGGGCACTACTCAGGATCAGCAGCCCGGCCATGGCGCAGGCCAGTCCCGTCAGGGTCCAGAAGATCAGCATCCCCGGCGTTTAGCCGATCAGGCAGCCTCGGGCGAGGCCCCGCGCATGCCGGTGCCGTGAATCGTCGCAGCGGCGCGGCGTCGCACGGTCCGCGCGGCTTCGTCCGCATCCAGATGCGTCAGGAACCGCGCAACGGTTTCGATCAGGGCCAGGGCACGGTCCAGGTCAGCGACCTCCCCATCATGGATAACGTCAAAGGCCTCATCCGCATGACGGCTCAGCATCTCGATCAGCGAATCCGCATGGCGTTTGCGATCCGACTCGCAGCCGAAGATGGCCGCCGCCGACCGCACGGCACCCAGAAGGCGGATCTGCACCTCGGCGGCTGCGAGGGCGGCGGAGGCCGGATCGATGTCCAGCTTCGGCACCTTGCGGGTCATGCGACCGACCAGCGTCGCCCGCGTCGTCGGCAGGGCTGTTTCGACCGCGCGCGGCGTACTGCGGATGGTCTCGGTCAGTCGGCGGGCGACCTTCAGCCGGGCTTCCCGGACATCCTTGGCCCAGGCGCTGCCGGGCCGCATCTCGAGCGTCACATCCAGTTCGCCAAGGGTCGCCGCGCACCAGGAAATGTCCTGCAACAGGGCCTCGACCTGCGGACCGGCGTCGGGCCCCGGGCGGAAGTTCGCAACCCGCTCGGCCCGCATCTCGACCCCGGCGATCAATCGCTCGACAAAGACCGCCAGTTCCGACGCACTCAGGAAGTCGTCCCGTCCGGCCGAACCGCTGGTCCGCGTGACCAGCCGCAGGACGAGGGCCGCATCTCTCAGATGGGCGAACAGGATGTCGATCAGCCGGGGGGCGCCGTCCTCATGGATGGCCGAGGCGTCGCGGATCACGAGGCGCAGGTCGGCGAGGCTGTCGCCGTCGGGGCGCCCCAGCCAGGATTCCAGATGGGCCAGGGCACGACGGGCCAGATGCGCCAGATCCAGGCATTGCGCCAGCATCGTCAGTCCCGCTTCGCGCGCTGCCGGGTCCGCCCCGGCGGGCCAGACCGCCCCGGGCTTGTCCCGCACCGCCGCGGCCGCCGCCAGACACAGCCGGTCGCCGATCACCCCCACTTCCGGGCCGTGGCCGTCCAGCCGGGCCAGCAGGTCCCGCTCGCCCTCACGCGCCACAGCCCACAGACGGGCCAGGACATCCGGCGGAAAGGTCAGGGCCTCGACCCCGTCCTGCCGGGGCCGGAACATCGGCAGCAGGGGCGCGAGCGCCACATCGCGGCGGCGACGATCCCGGTCTGCATCATTCAGCATTCCGGCCAGTTCGCGGGCCCGGTCGCCGGGCCAGCCGCCCACAGCCTGTCGCAGCCCCGCCAGCAACTCCGGGGGGCACAGGGTGATCAGATGCGCGAGCGCCGCGCGATGGGTGACCGTCAGTCCGGCCATGCAAACTCCACCTGACGTCCAGGTTGCCCCAGCCTCGGGCGTCAGGGTTAATATTCCGTCCACCGCGTTACAGCGTTACAGGCCCTCAACCCTCGGCGGCCGGCAGATCCAGCACGGCCTTCAGTCCACCCATCTCGCTGCGCGACAGGGCCACCCGACCGTTATAGGCCCTGGTCAGGTCATCGACGATCGACAGGCCCAGACCGGATCCGGGCGCATCCTCATCCATACGGGTGCCGCGTTTGAGCGCCGCTTCCCATTGATCCTCGGCCAGGCCCGGTCCGTCATCCTCGACCACCACCACCATCTGGCCCAGCCCCGTCGGCCCGGCGCTGACCCGCACCCGGCGCTTGGCCCATTTGCAGGCGTTCTCGATCAGATTGCCCAGGATTTCCTGCAGGTCCTGACGCTCACCCCGGAACATCAGATCGTCCGGCGCGCGCCAGTCGATCTCGACGTCCTTTGAGGCAAACACCCGCTCCAGCATGACCGCCATCTCGTCCAGCACCTCGGCCACCGGGGTGCGCTCGCCCAGCCCCTGGGCGCGGGCGGCGGCGCGGGCCCGTCGCAGATGGTGGTCCACCTGATCCTTCATCACCCGGCTCTGGCGGGTGACCACGTCGGCCAGGGGGTCGGTCCGGCCCTCGGCCTCGGCCAGCATCACTGACAGGGGCGTCTTCAGCGCATGGGCCAGGTTGCCGACGTGGGTGCGCTGGCGCTCCACCACCTCCTGATTGTGGTCCAGCAGGCGGTTGACCTGTTCGGCCAGCGGCTGGATCTCCAGCGGAT
The DNA here is from genome assembly GCA_964395805.1 of uncultured Brevundimonas sp. Lineage (GTDB taxonomy): Bacteria > Pseudomonadota > Alphaproteobacteria > Caulobacterales > Caulobacteraceae > Brevundimonas. The sequence goes on along the minus strand of CAYNDG010000030.1, from coordinate 881 downwards.
AGGTACGCTCGATCCGGCCTGTCCGGCCCTTCCGCACGTCGGCGATTTCGTTTCGCAGCAGGAACAGCGGGCGCAGGCCGATCCGCACCTGCATGAACACCGCCGCCACCAGCCCCAGCCCCAGGATCAACAGGGCGATCCAGGTAAAGGTGGCAAAGGCCCGCGTATCGGCATCTATGTCCGACCGATCCATACCGGCCATGAACACCAGCGGCTGTTCGCGGCCCGGCAACAGCTTGACGCTGGCGGCGATCCGCAGGGGCCGGTCCACCGGGCCGATGGCCGTATAGCTGAGCGTCCGCCCCCGTTCGAGGCGCGCGGGCATATCCGCCGGGATCACCAGATCTTCTCCGGCCAGCGACGGCGACCGCTCCAGAACGCGCATGCCGCCCTGCCCGTCGAACTCGGCCACCACCCAGTATTTGCCCGACAGGGGGCGCAGCGTGCGCGAGTCCTGGATCTCGTCCACCGAGACCCGGCCCGCGACCACGGTCGTGGCCAGCACCACCTCGTCTATGGTTTCCGCCAGCACATAGCCCATGCGGCGGAGCGCAGATTCCTGGTACTGGCTGGTCAGCACCCAGCCGGTCAGGATCAGCGCCACCGCCATCCAGGCCGAGGCCAGCCAGATCAGCCGCCGGGTCAGCGATCGCCCGGGACGTCCGAACGCCCGTCCGGCCCAGGCCTGCCAGCTCACGCGGCCTCGGACTCGCCCGGCAGGGCCGTCAGCCGATAGCCGAGGCCCCGCACCGTCTCGATCCGGTCAGGGCCGATCTTTTTCCGCAACCGGCCGACGAACACCTCAATGGTGTTGGAATCGCGGTCAAAGTCCTGATCGTACAGGTGCTCAACCAGTTCGGTGCGGCTGATCACCCGGCCCT
>CAYNDG010000029.1:8236-12131 GCA_964395805.1 uncultured Brevundimonas sp. | reverse complement strand
GGGTAGGTCTTCGACGGATCAAAGCCCGGCGGCGTGGTCATCTGCCAGACCAGGGTCTCGCCGTTGCTTTCCAGCGTGCCGAAGGTCGGGGTCTGGCGGCGCGAGACATAGGGCCAGAAGGGGTGGCTTTCATCCAGCCGGTTCTCCTCGATCCAGCGCAGGCGCGAGCCGAGGACGTTGTAAAGGGCCGACTGGGGCGGTGTCTGCAGATCGGTGTAGTTGCCGACATAGGCGGTACCCGTGGCGTTGACCGACACCGACCACCAGCCGCCGCGCGGGGTGACCTCGAATGGCGTGGCCGTCTCGGCCAGATTGGCCCGGAACAGCTGTTGCTCAATCGGATACTCACGGCCATCGCGCATGGAGGCCGTGAAGTAGACGTCGCCGGTCACAAGGTTCACCCCTTCCAGCGCCTTGACCGCATATTCACCCGTCGTGATCGGGCGGATCAGCGTACCGTCGCGGTCATACAGATACAGGTGCCGCCAGCCGCTCTCTTCCGACGACCAGATGAAGCGTCCGTCGGCCAGCGGTTTGAAGTTGTGCGTCAGCCCCACCCAGGCGTCGCTGGTCTGGGTCAGGATCACCCGCGAGCGGCCCGTGGCCGGATCGACCGTCATCAGATCCAGGGTCTGCTGGTCGCGCGACTGGCGCTGGACGTACAGGGTCTGGCCATCGACCGACCAGGCCACACGGGCCAGATAGATGTCGGGATTGGACCCCAGGTCGACCTTGATGCGGCGTCCGGTCTGAAGATCGTGGACATACAGGTCGACCAGGGCATTGGGTCGGCCGGCGCGGGGGTAGCGCTGCTCGATCACCGTGGCCCCGCCGCCGGTGATGTCCAGCCGGGGAATGATGTCGACCGTCGACTCATCCGTGCGCTGCAGGGCGATGTAGCGCTCGTCCGGGCTCCACCAGTAGCCGGTATCGCGGTCCATCTCCTCCTGGGCGATGAACTCGGCCGTGGCCCAGGTGATCAGACCTTCGCCGTCCGTCGTGATGGCCATTTCCCGGCCGCTGGCGAGGTCATAGACGATCAGGTCCTGATCCCGCACCCAGGAGACATAGTTGCCGTCCGGGCTGACCTTGGCATCGATCTCGTCGGCCTCGGTCTCGGTCAGGCGGCGGACCGCCCCGCCCCCTCCTGAGTCGTTGGGGCGCTCGGCGAGGAAGATGTCGCCCTCCAGCGGCGTCAGGATATAGCGGCCCTGCTGGTCCCAGGCATATTCGACCACACCCCGGGCGCTGATCCGCATCCGCTCGCGCCGGGCCTTCTCCGCCTCGGACAGCTCCCCGGCGTCCGGCACAAGAGCCCGGGCATCGACCAGTTTGAACGGCTCGCCGCCCTCGACCGGGACAGCCCACAGGTCCTGGACGTTCACATCATCCTCGCGCGAGCGCAGGAAGGCGACCAGCTGGCCGTCCGGCGACAGGCTGACGCCGCGCGCCACCGGTCCGTTCAGCGACGGACTGGAAAACACCCGCTCGGGCGTCAGGATCGACGGATCCGCCCCCTGCTGGGCCTGGGCCAGACCGGCCATGGCGGTCGCGGATACAAGGGTGAGGGCGGAGACGGTGCGTCGAAGGGTCGAGATGTGCATGGGCGGCACGCTAGTGCGGCTTTTGCGGATCGTCACCCCGGAAATGCATCGGGCAGACGGAACGTCTCACCCGGGTTTCGCCGGCGGGCGTCACGCTCTAGATAGGGCGGCAATGACCCAGACCCTTTCGTCCACTCCGGCCCCCGCTCCGGCCGATACCGCCCCTGCCCGGCCGTCGCCCCACCACGCGCTGAAGGTGCTGTCGGTGCGCCACTGGACCGACCAGCTGTTCAGCTTCACCCTCGAGCGGCCCGAGGATTTCCGCTTCCGCTCGGGCGAATTCGTGATGATCGGCCTGCCGGGTGAGGATGGCGCGAAGCCCGTGCTGCGGGCCTATTCCATCGCCAGCCCCCACTGGGCCGAGGAACTGGAGTTCTTCTCGATCAAGGTGCCGGACGGCCCCCTGACCTCGCGCCTGCAAAAGATCCAGCCCGGCGACACGGTGCTGATGGGCAAGAAGCCGACCGGCACCCTGGTGCTGGATGCCCTGACCGGCGGCGAGCGGCTCTGGCTGATCGGCACGGGCACGGGCCTCGCGCCGTGGCTGTCGGTGGCCCGCGATCCCGAGACCTACAGCCGCTTCGGACAGGTGATCGTTTGCCACACGGTGCGTCAGGTGGCCGATCTGGCCTATCGCGACTTCTTTACCGCAGGCATCCACGACGATCCGCTGGTCGGCGATGAGGCGAAGGCCCAGCTGACCTATTATCCCACCGTCACGCGCGAACGGTTCGAGACGCCCGGGCGCATTACCGACCGCATCCGCTCGGGCGATCTGTTCGCCGACCTGCAACTGCCGATCGGCTTTTCGCCCAACACCGACCGGGTCATGCTGTGCGGCTCCATGGCCATGATCAAGGAAGCCGGCGAACTGCTTGAAACCCATGGCCTGAAGGAAGGCTCGAACGCCGAGCCGGGCGACTATGTGCTGGAGCGGGCCTTTGTCGGATAGCGTGACCGTGGACCGCCGTACCGCTCCGGGCGACTGCACCTCCATGGCGGAGGTCCGTCAGGGCGTCGATGCGCTGGACCGGGCGCTGGTCGCCCTGCTGGCCGAGCGTCAGGGCTATATGGAGGCTGCCGCCCGCATCAAGCCCAGCCGCGACGTGGTCCACGACGACGCCCGGATCGAGGACGTCGTGGCCAAGGTGCTGGCCGCCGCGCGCGAAGCCGGCCTGTCGCCCGACATCGCCGAGCCGGTCTGGCGCCTGCTGATCGACCGCTGCATCGCCCATGAGTTCGCCACCTGGGACCGCACGCGGGGCTGACGCACTCAGATCGTCGCGACCACCCGACGACGCGCGGCGAACAACAGGAACGCCCTCTGGGCCGTCCGCCCGGCCACGAATGCCGTGACGCCGATGGCCAGGCCCCCGGCCAGCGCCGCGACGGCCGGCTCGAACCCCATCCACACCTCCAGCCCGAACCGGAGGGCGAAGACGACCATATAGGTGATCAGCGGCTCGGGCGTCCCGTGGAACAGGAACCGGCCCTCAGCGGTGCGCTCGGCCGTCTCGCTGGAAAACAACCGTGCAGATGCCCAGCCCACTGCGAACATTACAATCAGCGTCGATCCGCCGATGACGGGCGAATGGACCTGACTGTAGGCCACGACATTCGACAAGCCCCAGATCAGGAAGGCGACGGGCGCAATCAGGGCCAGGCGGAGACTCCGGACCCGGGGCTTCAGCCGCCGGACGCCGAGAAAGACCAGCAGGGCCAGTACCGCGAAGGCCCACAAGGGCGTTTCCGACACAACCAGTCTGACGTAGTCGAAGCCGGTCATGCCCGCAGTGACCTCAGCATCAGTTCGTGTCGCCAGGCCGCGACATCGGCCAGCGCCACATCCAGCGCATCGCGCACGCGGTCCAGCAGGGGCGGTGCATCGGCCTTCTCCGCCGCCTCGGCTGTGGCACAGGCCTCTGCCAAAGCCACAGCGCCGATCCCGGCGGCCGCGCCCCGGACCGTATGGGCGGCGTCGCGCCAGCCCTCGTGGCGGACGTCCAGCAGCGGTGACCACAGCCCGGCTTGCTGCACGAACAGGGCCAGCACCTCCTCCGAGATGGCGTCATCGCCGCCGGTCATGGCTTCCAGCACCGAAAAGTCGACCGCTCCGCTCAGATCCCGCCGTGCCATCGCGCCCTCTCCGACTCAGGAGGCGTAGCCTAACGCCGCAGGGGCGCCAGCGAAATCGGCCTTGCGTTCACGGGAGCGAGACAGTATGTCCGGCCCCTTCGCGCAACCGGGTCCGCCCGGCTGGACGATACGGGTGATTAGCTCAGTTGGTAGAG
>CAYNDG010000029.1:0-8226 GCA_964395805.1 uncultured Brevundimonas sp. | reverse complement strand
CTGACTCTTAATCAGCGGGTCGTAGGTTCGAGCCCTACATCACCCACCATCGTTCCCTTCGCGGTCAGCGAACTTCCTGCCGATAGGGGTCGGACCCCTCCCCCGTATAGTAGAGGGTAAAGCGCGTATTGGGCGGGATCTGGATCCGCTTGCCCGGCGTCGAGCCATCCCCGACATTGCCGACCATGATGTCATAGCAGCCGGCCGAGACGTCCCAGCTGTACGACTGGCCCGGCCGGACGACCACGCCTGCGGGCAGCCGGTCGAGGCCATAGGACGAGGCCTGGCAGGTCGAGATCAGAATTGTGTCGAACGGCTGGGACCGGGACCGGTTCTCGAAGGTGAACCGGGCCATCGGCTCGCCGGGCCGGATCAGGTCCCCGCCCGTGATCAGGGACTCGCAGCCCGCAAGCGTCGTCGCCGCCAGAGCGGCAACGCCGGCCAGTTTCAGATGTTGGATCATGGCACCCTCCCTTGGTTCCCCGGGGAGAGTGCCATGCAGCTACGACAAGGCACCTGTCGAAAACTGACCTTGCCGGAAGAGACGGTCAGTTTCCGCGCGGGCCGGCGTTCTTGACGTACTGGTCCAGCCAGCGGGTCATTTCCCACAGGGTGTGGCCGACCGATTCCCGCGCGCGATAGCCGTGCGCTTCCAGCGGCAGCACCACATAGCGGACCGTGGCCCCGTGGCCCTTGAGCGCCGCATAGAAGCGCTCGGTCTGGACCGGGAAGGTGCCGGAATTGTCGTCCGCCTCGCCGTGGATCAGCAGGATCGGTTCATTGACCCGGTTGGCATAGGTGAAGGGCGACATCTCCGTATAGGTTTCGGTCGCCTGCCAGTAGGTCCGCTGCTCGGCCTGGAAGCCGAACGGGGTCAGGGTGCGGTTATAGGCCCCCGAGCGCGCGATGCCGGTCCGGAACAGGTCCGTGTGAGCGAGGAGATTGGCCGTCATGAAGGCGCCATAGCTGTGTCCGCCGACGGCGATCCGTTCACGGTCGGCCACGCCCATTTCGACCACCGCATCAACCGCCGCCGCTGCCGAGGCCGACAGCTGTTCGATATAGGTGTCGTTGGGCTCGGCCCCGTCGACGCCGATGATCGGCATGGAGGGGTTGTCGAGGATGGCATAGCCCTGGGTCAGCAGGAACAGGTGGCTGGAGCCGCCCGGCCGCACGAAGCGGTTGGCCGTATCGACCACCTGGCCGGCCACGCTGGCGTCGGTGAACTCGGCCGGATAAGCCCACATCAGCAAAGGCAGGGGGCCGTCGCGGTCCTTGGCGTAGCCAGCCGGCAGATAGAGGGTGCCCGAAAGCTGCACGCCGTCGGCGCGCTGATAGGTGATCAGCTGGCGGCTGACACCGGCCAGTTGCGGCGCCGGGTCCGGGAAGGCCGTGAGCGCCGTGCGGCTGCCGTCCGACAGATCGCGCAGCTGGATGTTGGCCGGTTCGGTCAGGGTCTCGCGGCGGGTCACCAGCCGGGTGCCCTCGGCGTCGAGGAAGCCGACGACGGTTTCATATTCGCCGGTGGTCGATCGCCACAGCTCGGTCCGCTCGCCGGTCTCAAGGTCCATGCTGGCGACGAAGGGATATTCGCCCTCACGCGTCGCTCCCGCGCCGGCCATGATGATGTCCGTACCATCGGCCGAGAAGCGGATCAGCGACCGCCCCTGACCATTCGGCTCGGTCACCGGGAAGCCCGGGTCGTTGTAACGATCCTGATAGTTGCGATCGATCAGCTTGCGTCCTTCTCCCGGATTGGAGGGATCGACGACAAATCGCATCTCGTGGCGGGTGTTGAACCAGCGGGTGTTGACCAGGGCCACGTCCTCGCGGCCCCACTGGATGCCGGCATAGCGCTCCGGCAGGTCGATCAGGGTTGTCGGCGTGCCCCGGAAAGGCGCGTCCAGCATCAGCACCCGGTCGCGGGCGACAGCCTCGTTGGCCGGATTGCCGCCATCGAGCGCCTCGACCCAGACCAGGGTCGCATCGGTATCCGCCCGCCACTGGATCGAGCGCGGGCCCGTCGGAACCGCGTCGAACGGCGTCGGCACATTGTCCCGCAGCGGCAGGTCGGCGACCCGGTGGACGACCTGCCCGTTCAAATCGGTGACCACTACGTCCGCCGGGAACAGACTGGCCGGCACCACATAGCTGAAGGGCCGCTTGGCCACGGTCTGCAGGATGTAGCGGCCGTCCGGCGACAGCGAGGCCCCGAGGATCACACCCGGCTGGCCAATACGCTTCGGGCTGCCTTGCAGCGGCACCAGCATCAGCTGGCTGGTGAAATAATGATCGAACAGCGCCTCATCACCGGGATTGGACAGCAGGTCCTGATAGGTGCGCACCGGCGCGGCACGGCCCATGCTCTCCTCGACGACCGGCCCGGTCGGCGGACGGGTCACGTCGGGGGCCGCCCCCCGACCCTCCGGAATGGCCCGGACCAGCAGACCGGAGCCGTCGGGCAGCCAGTCAACACCGGTGCCGGACGCGGCATTGATCACGGGCGGGGTCAGGCGACGCGCCGCCCGGCTGTCCACATCCACCACCCACAGGGCCAGGCCCTCGGGCTCATCCATCAGAAAGGCGATGCCGTCCCCGTTCGGCGACCAGCTGGGTGAGGTAAAGCGTGCGCCCGCGGGCAGGGCGACGGCCTCGGCCTCGGCGCTGTCCAGCCCCTTCAGGCTCAGTCCCGTCAGCCAGCTGACCCGGCTGTTGGCCGGACCGTTGTTGCGCGGATTGATACGATAGCCGCCCAGCCGCAGCATGGGCTCGGCCAGCTCCGAGATCGGCGGCAGGTTCGACCGGTCGAACAGGGCCAGTGTATCGCGGTCGGGGCTCAGGCTGGGTGTGGCGCTCGGCAGGGTGTCGAGGATCTGGGCGATCGGGGCCGGCGGCTGTTGATAGGCGATCGGATCCGTGGACGCCGCCTGGGCCAGGGCCACCGACGGGGTCATCGCCGCCAGCGCCATCACCGGAACTGCGGTCACGACCGCCAGAGCCGAAAGTCCGTTCATCCAGTGACGACGCCGCATAGGATCCACCCCTTGAAAGCGCCCTCAACGTGAGGGCGGGGCAAGCTAGGGGGCGGAGGTCGCGCGGGTCAAGCGCGGGATTGCCTCAGGCCGGGTCCTGTCCCGGAAAGCGCGCGTCGTGGGCGTCCTGATAGGCCTCCCGGAGGCCCTGCCGCGGCTTGTCAGCGCCGAGCTGGGACACCTGGGCCATCCAGACATCGGCCACCTGCTGCACGGTGACGGTGAACCAGTTCGGGGCCTGCTGACGGGCCCAGTTCTGGATCGAGGCCCCGTTGAAGATCAGCATGAAGGCCGCGACGATCAGGATGACCCGGCTGGTCCAGCGACGATCCCGGGCCGCAAGGATCTCCTCATCGGCGGGCGGGGGCGGGGGAAAGGCCAGTTGGCCAAGGGCCTTCAAACGACCGGGCCGCTTCGCACCGAGCGGCAGGTCATGCGCATCGGCGCCGGCATTCCAGTCGCTGGGCGGATCGACGGAGTCCACAGGCGCCCCCGCGCTCGAGGTCGCCTCTTCTCCGACCGGCGGAAAGCGCGAGGGTGGAGGCTCCGGAAAATCCGTCGGGAACGGATCAATCGGATATTCAGGGTCGTCGGGATGATCGGCCATGGTGCTCTACCCTCCCCTAGAACTGGAAATAGATGAAGGGGGCCACGCCGTCCGGACGCATGGCCTCGACCAGAAGGAAGGCCGCCCCGACCAGCAGGCCCAGTGTCAACGATGGCGCCGCTTTCAGGCGCACAGCCAGCCCCTCGGCCGCGCGCGGCGGCAGCCAGTGCATGCCCAGACCGATGACGATGAGCCCCAGCATGAAGGGCGTGGTCAGGGCCAGCGGACCCATCCGTCCAAGCCCCTCGAGCATGGCCCAGGCGAGTTCAAAGGTCTCGGCACGGAACAGGATCCAGCCCAGGCAGACGATGTGGAAGGTGACCAGCACGCCGACCGCCGTCGGGATCACCTTTCGACCCCCGAACGCCGCGCGGCCCAACCGCTCGATCACCTGGACACCGCCATGCAGCGCACCCCAGGCGACGAAGGTCCATGCCGCCCCGTGCCACAACCCGCCCAGCAGCATGGTGATCATCACGTTGAGGCTGGACGACCACAGGCCCTTCTTGCCGCCGCCCAGCGGTACATACAGATAGTCGCGCAGCCAGCTGGAGAGGCTGATATGCCAGCGCCGCCAGAACTGCTGCATCGAAGAGGCGCGGTAGGGCTGGTCAAAGTTGCGCGGGAAGGAATAGCCCAGCAGCAGGCCCGTCCCGATGGCCATGTCCGAATAGGCCGAGAAGTCGCAATAGATCTGGACCGCATAGCCATAGACGGCTGCGGCAATGTCGAATGCCCCATAGGCCGACGGGTCAAAGAAGACCGGATCGACCAGGTTGACCGACAGCTCCGAGGCAACGATCGTCTTCTTGAACAGGCCCCAGACGATCAGGAGAAGACCCAGCGTCGCCGCCTCGCGGGTCAGACGCGGTGACCTCGCAAACTGGGGCAACAGGTCTGAGGCCCTGATGATCGGGCCGGCCACCAACTGCGGGAAGAAGCTCATCAGCAACATCACGTCCAGCAGGCTGTTGGCCGGTGCGGTCGTTCGACGGTGCACGTCGACGACGTAACTGATGCCCTGGAAGGTGAAGAAGCTGATCCCGACCGGCAGGACGACCTGCAGCAGCGGCAGATCCCGCTCCCAGCCAACACGGGTCAGCAGATCCGCCATCTGCTCGATGAAGAAGCCATAGTATTTGAAGAAGCCGAGGATCAGCAGATTGACCAGCACGCCCAGCGCGACCAGCCACTTGCGCTGTGTGTCATTGTCGTTCCGGGCGATGAGGGCGGCGACGCCCCAGTTCAGCGCCGCAGACAGGATCAACAGGCCGACAAAGCGCCAGTCCCACTGGGCATAGAAGAACCAGCTGGCCAGCAGCAGGAACACCTTGCGGCGGCCGTTCTCACGGTCCAGCGACCACGAGGTGAAATAGACGAACAGGAAGAAGACGCCGAAGGCGAGCGTCGGAAACAGCATGGATCAGTCCCCGCCCGTCCGGCCGGCACGCCAGCCCTCGTAGGCTGCCAGCAGGTCGTCCGCGAAGACATCGCCGATCCACTCGGCCCCGGTCGCGGTGAAATGCACCCGGTCGCCCCGCATCAGCGGCTCAGGCCCCCCTGCCAGTCGATCCGCCGAACATGCCCCGCCCATACGTCCGTACCAGTCCCAGAATGCCACACCCAAGTCCCCTGACACGCGACGTTGCACATCCCGGACCAGCGCAAGGTTGGGCGGCGTCTGCCATTCGCCCTCGCTGCCACAGCTTTGTGACCAGGGTTGCGGACCGACGGATGAGGCGCTCCGGCGCAATCCGTCGGGTGCCCCGAGGATCATTATGGCGGCGTCCGGCACCGACTGCCGCAACCCCGCGATCCGGTCTCGCAGTGCGCGTTCATAGGCGACAAGATCCAGCCCGCCATCGAACCCTTCATTGACCCCGTAGGCCAGCAGGATCAGGTCAGGAGGATCGATGCGCAGCTGGGCCTCGACTGTCGCCGCATCCCGTCCCGTGAGATCCATCAGGGTTGAACCGACGACGCCGAGATTCGACAGGCTCACGCCCGCCGCGTCCCAGAGCCTTACATCGTCCAGCACCACCGGCGCGTCCACGGCCACCAGGGTCAGGCCAACCTCGCCTTGAGACAGTTCGATCCTGCCACACAGCGGCCCGGCAAGGTCACGCCGGAAGTCCATGGACCGGGGCAGGCCGACAGTCGGGATGATCTGCAATTCGCCCCGGTCCGGGCCCGCCTGACCGCAGACGCCGACGGAGGTCAAAGGCACGCCCGGATCAACGGCAAGCGACAGATGGTCCCCGGCCTCGAGCCGCCCCTGTCCCCCGGCCAGACCCATCGGTGCCCGTGCGCCGCCCGCCACCAGTGGAGCCGGCAGATAGCGGGCGCCGGTCGACGCAACCATCACCTGACGCGGTGCATAGCCGGCATAGGGCAGCCCCGGCGGCAGGATCCCCCGACCGCCCGGCCCGAAACGGGCCTGCATCCGGCTACGGATCCGGCCACTGATCTGGTCCCCTGCCGTGTGACTGTCGCCAAGCTGCAGAATATGAACGCGGCCACCGCGCGGGCCTTCTAGGGCTTCCAGCTTCAGGAAGGCCGGCGCCAGAAATTCGGCTCCACAGATCGGGGCACCGCAGATCGTCTCGCCCGGAACGGGCCGCTCGACCGGCATGTAAGGGGTCTGGGCGCGACAGACCGCTGCGCCCACCGTCAGGGACAGGATCACAGCTGCCGCAGCGGCCTGGATCATCATGGGTCAGGGCGTCGCCGTAGTGGCCTCGGCCTCTGCCACGCCCAGATCGGCCTTCAGCCGGTCGGCCACGGGATCGGCCATGCGCATATAGCCGCTCATGCTCATATGGATGCCGTCGCCGGCCCGCATCAGGCGACGACGCCCCCGGTCGTCGCTGAGGTAGGCCTCATAGCCGCCCGCCTCGTTCGAGGTCAGGGCAACCGTATCGAACCAGGGAACGCCCAGGGCCGTCATGCGCGCCTCGACGACCTCGTTGATGATCGCCATGCGCCCGTCAAAGCCGCTGCTCTTCATGCGCGGCAGGCCCACCCAGTAGACCTCGGCCCCGCGTGACCGCATGAGCTCGACCAGATTGTCGACGCGACGGGCATAGGCCGCCTTCCAGCCGTCGCTGCCGAATTGATGGATCTGGCCGTCGACGACGATGGCCTGGGCGTCATTGGTGCCGAACAGGATGATGGCCACGTCGACCGGGCGCTCGGCCAGCTGGCGCGTGCTCTTGGCCTGGATGTCGACATAGTCATAACGGCTCAGGCCGGTGGAGACCTCGCTGAACTTGACCACATCGACGCCGTCGAGATTGCCCAGATCGCGATAGAGGGCCGCCCACAGGCCATCGGCCATGGAGTCGCCGAACACGCCGATAGTCAGGGTGCCGTCGGCGTAGCGGGTCTTCAGGCTGCTGGTCGGCGCGGGCGTCTCGATCTCGACCGGCGCCTCGGCGACGGCGGTCCCGGCGGCGTTGGCCGAGGCATTGGCCTGCCCGCCCAGCATCAGGGTCGGGTTGCTCAGCCAGGCGCGGCCGTCGGGGGTCAGCATCAGCCCTGCCAGCACCCCGACCACAAAGGCCACCGTCAACGCATTGATGCCAGCGCGCACGCCGCCCCCCGACGAATACTGCAGCCCGACCCGGGCCTTGATCGCAGATTAACCGATACATAGGCTCAGAACAGGGCTTGCGCGCCTGTGGCGAACATCAGGGTTAAAATGCATCAGCCTCCGGCCCGGCCCTCGGCCCATCGAGCGGCCAGGTATCCGATGCTGGATGCCGACAGGGTCAACACCGTGCCCCAGATGATGTCGATCACCGTCATGCGGGTCGACCAGACGTTCAGTGTCGCCTGGTTGGTCAGGTCATAGGTGGCATAGGCGACGAAGCCCAGGATGGCCCCGTTCATGGCCGCCCGGCCGAGGCCGCCGTCCTTCAGCGCCGGCGAGATCGCCAGCAGCACGATCCCGGCGATGTAGATCAGATAAAAGGCGACCGCCGCCTTCATGTCCGGCTTTTCGGCCAGGATGGGTCCGAGGATCGGCTTGTAGAGCCGGTTGGTCATGGTGGTCAGCCACACGGCATCAATCGCCGCGAACGCCAGACCCGCGCCCAGATAGCCGGCCAGATACTTCAGCATGGTGCTCTCTCCTTGCTCAGCCCGCCACGGGCCTGAGACGATAGTGGCTGACCGCCCAGGTGCGGCCCCCGTCATTTCCGAACAGACCGGCCGTCGCCAGATAGAACCGCCGCCAGCGCCGGGTCCACAGTTTGGCATCGCCACCATAGGTTTCGGCCATCAACTCGGCCACACGGTCGGCGTTCTGATCCATATTGGCCAGCCAGTGCCGGGCCGTGCGCGCATAGTGTTCGCCGTTCCAGGTCCACTCGCTCTCGACCTCGAACAGGTCCGGGAACTGGCGGATTAGGCCCCGGCTGGGCATGACCCCTCCGGTAAAGAAGTGCTGGGCGATAAAGTCCCCGCTGTCGGTATGGTCAAACCGGTAGGGCGCGTCGCGGTGCGTGAAGATGTGGATGAACATTCGTCCGTCCGGCTTCAGCCAGCCGTGCGCCCGGCTTAGCAGGGCGCGCCAGTTGGCCATAT
>CAYNDG010000028.1:0-12216 GCA_964395805.1 uncultured Brevundimonas sp. | reverse complement strand
CAGGGCGAGGGTGATCGGACGCAGCAGGAAGGACAGGAACTCGATCAGGCCCACGACCGGACGGATCGCAAACGGCGCCGACGTCGGCCAGAACAGGCTGAAGAAGCCCAGGCCATGCTTGGCGAAGCCGATGCCGATGACCAGCAGGATCGTCAGCAGGGCAAACGTGCCCGTGACCGCCAGCTGCGACGTTGCGGTGAAGGTCAGGAACATGCCCAGCATGTTCATGCCGAGGATCAGCATGAACAGGGTGAAGACGAACGGGAAATACTTGCGGCCATCGTGACCGATGATCGAATCCGTCACCCCGTCGATCATGCCGAAGATGGTTTCGCCCACGGATTGCCAGCGACCCGGCACGACCCGGGCGTTCGAGGTGACGGCCGTCAGGAACAGAACCACCACGGCAAAGGCGATGGTCATTGCGACGTGCGAATTGGTCACAGCGATCTGCTGTACGCCGAGAAGCGGCAGAGTCACCTCGCCAAACTCCAGCCCGGGTATCGGGTGCACTTCGAACTGTTCGATCGGATCGGCCAAGGCCTATCGCTCCTCGTTATCGTCATCGTCGAACGGGATGGACATCGGGACCACCCCGGCCGCATCGGCCTCGGCCTGCAGACGCTTTGTCGTCCGCCACGCCATCCAGATTGAAACGGCGAACCCGAACAGGACGCCGCCTATCAGTCCCCAGGGCGTCGTGCCGGCGAGCCGGTCCAGGACGAAGCCCAACGCCAGTCCGACCAGCACGCCACCGATCAACTCGGCAACGATACGGTAGGCCTTGCCCGCCACAGCCTGCGCGACCACCTCGGCGGTCTTGTCGGATGTGGTCCGCGCCTCCAGTTCGGATGCGCTTCTCGTGAGACGAGCGATCGCCTCTTCACGCGATTCCGGGGGCAGTGACATGAGCGGCCTCAGCGCTCCGGCGGGTGCCGGAGGGGGTCTGAATTCGGCGCGGAACCTATAGGCGGTCGGGCGTCAGGTCAAGGCACCCTGCCCCCGGGCTCAAGCCCCGAAAATGAAGGGAAAAATTGCATCCAACGCCCCCTGTGGCGAAGCGTCACTGGCCCGGATTGTCAATCAGCCGACGGGCAGCGGCGCGGGCCTCGTCAGTCACAACGGCGCCCGACAGCATACGGGCGATCTCCTCGTCCCGCCGGGGGGCGTCCAGCACGTCGACCGTAGTGAAGGTCGCGCCGTCGCGATCGCCCTTGTGCACCTTCCAGTGGGTGTGGCCGCGGGCAGCAACCTGCGGACTGTGGGTCACAACCAGCACCTGACCGCCTCGCGCCAGCCCTTGCAGGCGCCGTCCGACGGCCTCGGCCACGGCCCCCCCGACACCCTGGTCAACCTCATCGAAAATCATGACGGGCTGGCCCTGATCCGGTCTCGCAGCCAGCGCCGCCTTGATCGCCAGCGCGAAGCGGGCCAGTTCGCCGCCGGAGGCCACAGTGTCGAGCGCGCCGAAAGGCTGTCCCGGGTTGGTCGAGATCTCGAATCGCACAGTCTCGGCGCCTCGCGCACCGCGTCGCTCGTCGGGCAACGCCTCCAGAGCGACGCGGAACCGGGCCCGGTCCAGTTTGAGGGGGCCCAATTCCTCCGCCACAGACAGGGCCAGGCGCTCGCCCGCCCCAGCCCGGCGGGCCGACAGGGTCGAGGCCGCGCGATCATAGTCGGCACGCGCCTCAGTCACAGCTCGCTCGGCCGCCGTCAGCGCCTCGGCTCCGTCCTCGATCAGCCGCAGCTGATTGCGCATCTGAATACGCAGCCGCGGCAGGTCCTCGACCGTCGTGTTCAGCTTCCGGGCCGCAGCTCGCAAGGCGAACAGGCGCTCCTCGGCCTTGTCGAGCCGGCCCGGCTCGACATCCAGCGCATCGGCCGCCTGATCCAACTGGGCCAGCGCCTCCATGGCCTCAACCAAGGTCCGGTCGATGGCTTCAGCCGCCGCGGCCAGCCGCACCACCACCGGATGATCATGCCCCGAGACCGCCGGGTTGCCCTCGCTGTTTTCGGATTCGAGACGGACAGCCTGCAAGGCCCGTCCCCGGGCGTGCTCCACGGCACGAAGGGCAGCAGACAGGCGTTGGGACAGTTTGTCGCCGCCGAGGGCGTCACGCGCCTCGGCCAGATCGGCGAGGGCCTTCTCGGCCGCGCCGAGAAGGGCCCGCTCTCCCGCAAGGTCGGCTTCCTCGCCCGCTTGCGGGGCGAGGGTGTCCAGCTCATCGAGCGCCAGCGCCAGTTCTTCGGCGCGGGCAGCTGCCGTGCTTGCCTGGGCTTTCAGGTCATCGAGGCGTCGCTCGGCCTCGCGTCGGGCCTCGTGTGCCGCAGCCACCGCCGCAACCTCGCCCGCAAGGCCCCCGAAATTGTCCAGCAATCCGGCATGGGTTCGGGCGTCCAGAAGGCCGACCGTTTCATGCTGGCCATGAACCTCGACCAGACCCTGGGCCAGGGCCCGGAGCGCCGTCACCCCCACAGCCTGGTCATTGACGAAGGCCCGGCTTCGGCCGTCGGCCCCCAGAACACGACGGAGGATCAGCTCCCCGCCCGGCTCGATGTCGAGGCCGCGATCCTGCGCCTCCCTCAGCCACTCAGTCTGCGACGGCGCCTCGAATACAGCCGTGGCGACGGCCTGGACGGCGCCCGCCCTGACCAGCCCTGCATCGGAACGTGCACCCAGTGCCAGCCCGAGGGCATCAAGAATGATCGACTTGCCGGCGCCGGTCTCGCCCGTCAGCACCGTCAGGCCCGGCCCGACCTCAAGGTCCAGCCGGTCGACCAGCACGATGTCGCGGATCGACAGGGCGGTCAGCATTCGCAGCGGCCCGGGAGACGGTCAGACTGATTCGACATGCAGAGCATCATAGCGCCGCAGCGGGCGCTGACGATGTGGCGTCGCGCGTCAGCCCGGGATGATGCGGCTGAGCCAGCCCTCACGACGCGCTTCGGGCTCGACCTCCGGTCTGGCACCCTCCTGCGTCAGCAGGGCGTAGGCTTCGCTGTACCAGGGACTTCCGGGGAAGTTGTGGCCCAGAACAGCGCCGTTCCGGATCGCCTCATCCTTCAGGCCCAGCACGAGACTGACCTCGACCAGACGATAAAGAGCTTCCGGAGCGTGCGAGGTGCGTTGGAACTCGGCATTGTCGACCACCATCCGGTAACGATTCATGGCAGCGAGAGGCTGGTTCGCCCGCTGATAGTAGCGCCCGATCTCCATTTCCTTGCCCGCCAGCTGGTCGTTGACCATATCAATCTTGACGAGAGCATCCGAGGCATAGGCGGTCCCGGGGTAGCGTCGCGCCACCTCGCGCAGGGCCGCCAGCGCATTTTCGGCATAGCCCTGGTCCCGGCCCACATCGGTGATCTGCTCAAAGAAGCAGATCGCCTTCATGTAATAGGCATAGGCGGCGGACGGGTTGCCCGGGAACAGCTGGATGAACCGGTCCGACGCGGCGATCGCCTCGGCATAATTGTTGTTCTGATAATAGGCGTAGATCTGCATCAGGATCGAATGCCGCGCCCACTCGGAATAGGGGTGCTGACGTTCCACTTCCTGGAAATAGTCGATGGCGTCGCGCCAGCGCTTGCGCTCCAGTCGCTCGTAGCCGGTATTGTACAGAAGCTCGACCGGGCGCTCCTCATAGGCAAGCTTGGGCCTCGGACGGCTGTTACTGCAGGCGGCCACAGTCAGGGCGAGAACGGCAACGGTCGCAAGGACCAGGCCGGAACGGATTTTGGAAACAGGCACTGATTGCGACCCCATGATTACCGGCCCGAAGGTTCGCCGGGGCGACCGTCGGGAAGACGAAGCGATCTCTACACCAGCGAAACCCAAGCGCCAATCACATGCACCCCGCACCGCATTTGATCCGGAATACGCGTGAAGCGGCTTGATGCCTGACGCCCCGCTGTTAAGAAGCGCCCACGTCAAGGACGCTGCGCTCTCCCCCTATTGGCGATCCGATGACGGCGAAAGGATGACGGGCCATGAAGCTGCTCTCCGGCAATGCCAACCGTACCCTGGCCCGGGCCATAGCCGAACACCTCGACATGCCGCTGACCCGGACAGAGGTAAAGCGCTTCGCCGACAACGAGGTCTTCGCCGTCATCGAGGAAAATGTCCGGGGCGAGGATGTCTTTGTCATCCAGTCGACCAGTTATCCGGCCAATGACAATCTGATGGAGCTGCTGATCCTCACCGATGCCCTGGTCCGGGCTTCGGCGAAGCGGATCACAGCCGTCATGCCCTATTTCGGCTACGCCCGTCAGGATCGAAAAACCGGTGGCCGCACGCCGATCTCCGCCAAGCTGGTCGCCAATATGATTACCCGCGCGGGGGCTCACCGGGTCCTGACCATGGACCTCCACGCCGGTCAAATTCAGGGCTTCTTCGACATTCCGACCGACAATCTGGTCGCCACACCCGTGCTGGCCCAGGACATTCGCGAACACTATCCGCGTGGGGACGACCTCATGATCGTCTCTCCTGATGTTGGCGGCGTGGTCAGGGCCCGGTCGCTCGCCAGCCGTCTCAACGCCGACCTCGCCATCGTTGACAAACGCCGTCCGCGGGCCGGGGAGAGCGAGGTTATGAACATCATCGGCGACGTTGAGGGGCGCAGATGCATCCTCTTTGACGACATCGTCGATTCAGGCGGCACCCTGGTGAATGCGGCGAAGGCCCTCATCGACGAGGGCGCTACAGAGGTGTCTGCCTACATCAGTCACGGCGTGCTTTCCGGCCCGGCCGTCAGCCGTGTCAACGACGGTCCGCTCAAGGAACTGGTGATCACCGACTCGATTGAGCAGCCGCACGAGGTTGCGGCCTGCAAGAAAATCCGGACGGTCTCCGTCGCTCCCCTGATTGGCGAGGCAATCCGCCGAATCGCCAATGAGGAGTCTGTTTCCAAACTGTTCGATTAACTGTCGGAAAACGCTTCATCCCGCGTTATAACGAACCGGGTGGCGACGCATGCGTCCACGTCGCCCGTCTGTCTCAGTGGGGAAGCCCTGTCGATGATCCGAGCTCTTCGGTCCACCACCGCCCTGTCCATCGGTCTGAGGGGGACGACCCTGGCCGCCCTGGCCATGATTGCAGCCTGTGCCGCGCCCGAGCCGGAGGCGCCCCCGGCGCCCCCGCCGCCGCCGCCGCCCCCGCCGCCTGCCCTGGCCCTCAACGCGGGCGTGTCCGAAGCGGCCTCGATCTATGTGGCCTTCATCCGCCAGGTCGGAACGATCCAGGCCGGCTTCCCGGACGCTGAGTCGATCCAGGCGGCGATCCGTACAGGCTCCGCATACGAACCCGCACAGCTCTCCCGGGGCATGATTGCCTACGGCGCCATTCTGGCCCTCCAGTCGCCGGAGTTCGTCGCAGGGGTGCGTCAGTTCGCGGCCGACCCGGTGCAGCGCGAGGAAATCATCAACCGCATCATCGCGGACCCTGCCTATGCGGCCACCCTGCCCGGCGCCGACGCGGCCGCCGGTCTGATCGTCAGCACGCTTGGCGAAGACATTGCCGCGCTTTCGACCATTGCCGAAGCCGTCAAGGAAGACGCCTATACCATTCAGGGACGCGCGGATCCGCGTCGACGCTGGGCCTCCCGTCCCATGGAGGGGCGCGAGGGCCGTCTGGAGGCGGCAAAGACCAGTTCCTCCCTCCAGATGTTGCCATCGGCTCAGGATGCCAGCCTGCTGTTCACGGCCGCGCATGACGGGGCTGGACTGGAACTGTCGCCCATCACGCTCCAGCCGCCCTACACTCAGCCGGTCATTAACTCACTGGCGATCGCGGCCCTGGCCGCGCTCGGCGCCGGCGGGGACGACTTCCGAACCTATACCGAGGCGCTGGTTGTCGAGAGCAACAGCGAGTTTTGCCTCAACATGTCCAAGCTGAACCTGTTCCAGTGTCTGGCAGCGGCGCGCCCCCACTATGAGGACATCTTCTGTATCGGGCAGCATATCGTAAGCGACCTGGCCACCTGCACGGCCCAGAGCATGGGGCCGATGCCGGTCATGGTTCCGACGACAGCGTTCGCGCGGGACGAAGGGACCTTGACGGGTGCGCCGGCCGCGACGGCTGCAGCTGCTGCGGACTCGGCCCAGTCGCAGGCCCCGTCACCCGGTCGCCCCTGAGCCACCGAAGCAGGCTGATGCATCGTATGCAAAGCCGGTTGCACGCCGGGTCGCATCCGTGTAATAGCCCGCGCTCTTGAATTCGAGGGATGCAATCCCCGCTGCGCGCTGCCTTTGAACGCGCGGCGTGCGTTATTGAGGCGAGCCCTATGGCCGAGATCATTCTGAACGTTGACGTCCGTGACGGCGTCGGTACCGGCAGCGCCCGCGCTGCCCGTCGCGCGGGCGCCGTGCCCGGCGTGCTCTACGGTGGCGACAAGGCCCCGGTGGCCATCTCGGTCAACGAGAAGGACTTCCGCAAGAGCCTTTATACCGGCAAGCTGCTGGGGCACCTGGTGACCCTGAAATACGGCAAGGAGACCCAGCCGGTCATCGCCAAGGATGTGCAGTTCGATCCCGTGTCGGACCGTCCCCTGCATTTCGACCTGATGCGCGTCGACGAAAAGCAGATGATCAAGATCGAAGTGCCCGTGCACTTCATCAACCACGATGAGTGCCCGGCCTTCCGTCAGGGCGGTTCGCTGGAAATCGTCCGCCACACCGTCGAGATTTCGGTGCGTGCCGACCACATCCCCGAGGAGCTGGTCGTCGATCTGGCCGGTCACAAGATGGGCGACACCATCCGCATCTCGGACATCAAGCTGCCCAAGGGCGTCGAGCCCGCCATCGGCGACCGCGACTTCATGATCGCCTCGATCAAGGTCTCGTCCGCTGCCAAGGCTGATGCCGCCGACGTGGCTGCGGATGAAGCCGCCGCCGAGGCCGACGTGGCTGCCGACGAAGTGCCCGCCAGCGCCCAGAGCGATGAGGGCGAGACCGAAGAGACCCCCGAGGGCTGATCCTCCGGTCTCTCGCTTCACGGCTCAATTGACCCCGCGGCCCATTCCCTTCAGGGAGTGGGCCGCGACCGTTTTGGACCTTGCCCATGATCATCCTGGCGGGCCTCGGAAACCCCGGGCCGAAGTATCAGAACAACCGGCACAACATCGGCTTCATGGCCGCGGACGTGATCGCGGACCGTTGGCGGTTCGGCCCTGAACGTGCCAAATTCCAGTCCATTGTGCGCGACGGCGAGGTCGAGGGCCACAAGGTCCTGCTGATGAAGCCCCAGACCTATATGAACGAGAGCGGCCGGGCGGTCGGCGAAGCCGCGCGCTTCTTCAAGGTCGCGCCCGCCGATATCGTGGTCTTCCACGACGAGATTGATCTCGCGCCGGGCCGTTTCCGCATGAAGACCGGCGGTGGCGCGGCGGGTCAGAACGGAGTTCGCTCGCTGATCGCGCATCTGGGCGCCGACTTTCGCCGGGCACGCATGGGCATCGGCCATCCGGGCCAGCCGCAACTGGTCATGCCCCATGTGCTGGGGGATTTCCACAAGGCGGAACATCCTTGGCGCGACGCCCTGTTGAACGCCTGCGCCGACGCCCTGCCCTTCCTGCTGACCGGTCAGGACGAGCGCTATCAGGCCGAGGTCCTGCGCTTGGCCCCTGCCCCCAAGTTCAGCCCCCGACAGGCCGCGCAGGGCGGCGAATAGCCTTCAGTATTCGAGCCGGTAGCTGTAGCTCAGACGTTCGACGCTTCGAGGCGGCACATCAAAGGTCCAGGCTGGATAGCCGCCTTCCGTCAGAGTGCTTTCCCGACTCTCGCGGGTGATGGTGAAGCCCGGCTGGGAATAGGATCGCGGGATGATCTCCAGCCTTGCCGACTCGGACCCCGCATTCAGAACCTCAACCTCGACCGTATAGAGGGTGGTCGTCACACCACCGGCACGGCTGGAGCTGTACCCGGTTGCGCGGTGCCTGACCCGGACGTTGGGTGACTGGCCGATCGACAACTCGACCGGCAAGCCAATTGGACGATCCGTGCTGCGCGCCTCCCCAGTGAAGAAGGTCGGGCCGTCCGTACGCTGTTGCCGCAGGCTCCAGGTCCCGCCGGGCAGGGCCAGACCCAGGGCAGAGCCCGCATCGTTGTCCAGCTTCAGCACGATATCGGTCTGGAACGGACCGATGACCCCGATAAGATCCGACGACCCGTCGACCCGGGCCCGGTAAAGGCGCTCGACCGGCACATCACGTCGCTCCAGGAACCGCACCTGCTTGGTCTGGCGCGCCGCGACCGTGGTGAGCTCCGGCAGGGTGTAGATCTTGTAGTCGCCAAGATCGTCCTCACGCGCGACGCGAGACCCGGTGACAACGATATCCTGCACCCCTGCCGGGGGTGGCGGTGGCGGTGGCGGAGGGGGTGGTGGCACCATGGCATAGGCGCGCTCATAGGCGCCGCCATACATCTCCGGCATCTCCCCGCCGGTCGTGGTGTCCTGAGGCCAGCAGCCGGTGCGGCGGGGCAGTCGCACAGCATCCACCGGGACCGTGCCCGACTGGGTCCGCAGATTGCCGGCCACAGCCTCGACCGGCGCATCGACAAAGCCGGTGCTGCCGAAGTTCGCCAGGGTCAGCCAGCCGGTCAGGGTCATGGTGCGTCCGTCCGGTGCCAGCTCGGCCACATAATCGCTGGACCACTGCAACCCGGTCGCCAGATAGGCCAGGGTCAACGTATAGCGACCCCCCTCGCCCGCCCGCGTGCGGACCGACAGGCTGGGCTGGTCGCTCAGACCCTCGGGCACGCGGTCAAACACCACGCGCTGGGTCAGGCCCGAGCAGCTCAGCGCCTCGAAGCCGCCGTCGACCTCCAGCACCGGGCCATTAGCCCCGGCCCGGATCACGGCTACATGTTCCTCAGCGTTGCCGGTCACCGGATTGATCCGAACGACCCGCACCGTCTCACCGATCGAACGTTCGAACAGCGAGCCGGGCGTCAGCAGGTCGAAGTCGGTATTCCGTTCGATCACCCCGGCCGGCAGACCCTCCAGCACAGCGCTCTGGCCGACGATGCCGCCGGCCACGCCTTCGAACCGGATCACCGCCTCTCCTGCGGGCAGATCTATAGTGCGGGTCTCGACGATCAGGGCCAGCCCCTCGCGGTCCAGCCGGGCCCAGCTTTGCTGAGACCGGCGCATCAGTTCGACCGTGTTCACCGGACGGTCGCGATAGATGACCACGGACACGGCGTCCGGCCCCTGAGACACCGTCACGCCGGGCTCGGCCATGGCAGCCGGACCGTTGGCCTGTGCGAGTGCCGCCGAGGCCACCAGTCCGGAGAGGACCAGGGCGAGGATCAGGCTGAGACCGCCGCGCATCGGGTCAACCGCCGGTCTCGATGGTCGCTGTCAGCACCGTCTGCCCGTTGGCGGGCACCGGCACCCGCCAGACGATGGTCCGGGCGTCGCGCATCTCGCCCCGAATGCTCTGATCCTGAATCTCGGTATCACGCCCCAGACCGGTCTGGCGGACCTCGACTACCACCGGCTCGGAACGCGCATTCCGCACCGTGTATTCCATCCGGTAGCGCGACCGTTCGGTGTTCAGGATGCGGGGCGCGACGCGCTCATTGCTGACCAGACGCGGCTGCACGGTCACATCAAAGGCGTCGCCCGTCGTGATGGCGATATCCGACCCGGCCGGGGTATGGCCAATCTGGTCTTCGCCGATAAAGCGCGGTTCGCCGCTCGCGTCGCGCACATAGACCCGCACCACGCCCGCCGGCAGGGCCTGACCGACCCCCGACGCCCGACCGTTCTGGAACAGCACCGCCACCTCGGCCGACTGCGCCCGCTCATACGTGGAGAAGCCGCTCATCTGGAACAGATACCGCTTGGACGCCGGTACATTGGCGACGTCCAGCAAGCCGACCTGCTTGTTCTGGTTATTGGCGACCGTCACCCGGCCGGGCAGGGGATAGATGTAATAGTCGGCGATCCCCTCGCCCCCGTCCGAAAACTCATAGCCGTTGCCGCTGCCACGGCCACCATAATAGCCGCCGCCGCTGACAAGGTTGACCTGCCCCGCCACAACCCGCGTGCTGGCATCGGTGAACGTGGCGCCCGACCGGTTGGTGATCGTGATCCAGCCGGTCAGGTCCAGCCTGCCGCCCGCCTCGTCATACTGGGCCACATAGTCGGCCTTCCAGGACAGGCCGCTGGTCAGATAGCTGAGCGTCGTCTCGCGGCGACCACCGCCCTCGGCGTCCAGCGTCACGCTGAGCGTCGGGCGCGGGCGCAGGTTGGCGGGCACTTCGTCGAAGATCACCCGGGTCGGGACACCGTCGTCGCGCAGTACCTCGATCCGGTCCCCGATGCGCAGCACCACGCCTTCATTCGCCGCCAGGACCTGGGCCCTCTCGGTCGTCTCGCGGCCGGTGCCCGGGTTGATGCGGACGATGCCGATGGTGTCGCCCACCGCGCTCTGCATCAGCTTGTCGGGGGTCAGAAGGTCATAGTCGAAATTCTGCTCCACGACTGAAAGCCCCCGACCGCTGAGGCCGACGGTCTCGGGGCGGATGCTGGCCGACACTCCGGGGAACTCCTGCCGCGAGCGGCCGGCGGGAATATTCAGATTTCGCACATCCTCGACCAGGGCAATGTCCTGATTGTAGATGGTGATCGCCACGCGGCCCGGGCCGCCCGGTCGGCTGTCAACCTGCTCCTGGGCCTGAACGGCCGTCGCCGTCAACAACAGGGCACACGCCCCCCCCATCAGACTCCTTCTCAGCGAACCCGGGCGAAGCGACATGGCGATCTCCATGAATACAGCGGTGTGTGGCGGGTACGCTGGCACGGCCCCCGGGTACTGTCGAGAGCCGATCCCTGTCCGTTCCTGACAGGCGCGACACCGTGGCGCTTGCCCGATGACGCGACGGGGTTCATTGCGCCCTCACGCCTGCTCGACGGAGTTCTTCCATGCGCCTGCCCGCCCTCGCCCTGCTCTGTTTCGGAGTTGCTGCCTGCCAGGATGCGGCCGCCCCCGCCGTAGCGGTCAGCGATGCGGTCTGCCGGCCGACCCCGAACGGTCGTGACCTGACAGGCTGCTATATGACGCTTACGGCAACCACAGACGACAGGTTGATCTCGGTCTCGACCCCGGCAGCGGCCACATCGGAAATCCACGAAATGTCGACTGAGGGCGGCGTCATGACCATGCGCGAAATGGCAGGGGGCCTGCCCCTCCCCGCCGCTCAGGCAACGGCGCTGCAGCCGGGTGGCAACCACATCATGCTGATGCATGTCACCGCGCCGCTGAGCGAGGGTGACACGGTCGAACTGGCCCTCACCTTCGAGGATGCGGCCCCGGTTACGGTATCCGCCCGGGTCGGCAATCCCGCCGTCAACTGACAGTCGGGGCGGTTAGCGCCTGACAAACGGGTGCCCAACGGCTAAAGGCTCGCCTCGACCCGTTCCCCAGAGAGTTCCATGGCCCTGAAAGTCGCGATCGTCGGCCTGCCCAACGTCGGCAAGTCCACCCTGTTCAACGCCCTGACCAAGACGGCAGCGGCCCAGGCAGCCAACTATCCGTTCTGCACGATCGAGCCGAACACAGGCGACGTCGCCGTGCCCGAGCCGCGCCTCAAGGTGCTGGCCGAGATCGCCGGCTCCAAAGAGATCATCCCCTCGCGCATCACCTTCGTCGACATTGCGGGTCTGGTGCGAGGTGCGTCCAGGGGCGAGGGCCTCGGCAACCAGTTCCTGGCCAATATCCGCGATTGCGACGCCATTGCCTTTGTCGCGCGGTGCTTCGTCGACGATGACATCACCCATGTCGAGGACCGCATCGATCCGATCGCCGATCTCGAGATCATCGAGACCGAACTGATGCTGGCCGATATGGAAAGTCTGGAACGGCGCCGCGTCCAGATGGAGAAGCGCGCCAAGGCCGGTGACAAGGAACGCCAGCTGCACCTCAAACTGGTCGACCTGGCCCTGACCCCGCTGACTGCCGGCAAGCCCACTCGCACCGCCGAGATCAGCAAGGAAGACCGCAAGGCATGGGACATGCTGCAGCTGCTGACCGCCCTGCCCGCCCTCTATGTCGCCAACGTCGACGAAGGATCGGCCGACAAGGGCAATGAGCTCTCCGACCTCGTGGCCGCGCGGGCCGCGAAGGACGGCGCCAAGTCGGTCGTGATCTCGGCGAAGATCGATTCCGAGCTGGCCGTTCTGGACGAAGCCGAGCAGCTTGAGTGCCGCGCGTC
>CAYNDG010000027.1:0-12447 GCA_964395805.1 uncultured Brevundimonas sp. | reverse complement strand
GACCGTCGCCGCGACCCTGATCGAGACCCGCAAAGGCGAGAAGGTCAAGATCTTCAAGAAGATCCGTCGCCAAGGCTATCGGCGCACCCGCGGCCATCGCCAGATGGAATCGGTACTGCGCATCACCGGCATCGAAGGTGCCGGCGAAAAGGCCAAATGGGATGGCGAAACCTCGCTGATGACCAAGGCCGAGATGAACCTGCGCGCCCGCGGCCTGGCCTCGCGCGACGCGGCCCCGGCCGAGGACAAGGCTCCCAAGGCGAAGGCCGCTCCGGCGAAGAAGGCCGCCCCCAAGGCTGAGGCCGCCACGGACGAGGCCCCCAAGGCCAAGGCTACGGCGAAGAAGGCCCCCGCCAAGAAGGCCGCTCCCAAGGCCGACAAGGAATAACGCTTTAGGCGCACCGCTCGCCGGTGTGCTGGAATGACAATCACGCGCCCAAGCAGCGAGGCTCCTGGAGCCGAGCGATAGCGCATCGAGGAAGTACGGAGCAGACCTATGGCTCACAAGAAATCCGGTGGTTCGTCGCGTAACGGTCGCGACTCCGAATCCAAACGCCTCGGCGTGAAGAAGTTTGGCGGCGAGCGCGTGCTGGCCGGCAACATCATCGTGCGTCAGCGCGGTACCAAATGGCACCCGGGTGACAACGTCGGCATGGGTCGTGACCACACCCTGTTTGCCCTTACCCCGGGCTCGGTGAAGTTCACCACCAAGACCGGTGGCCGCTGTTACGTCTCGATTCTTGCGGCCAATGACGACCAGGCAGGCACCGCCGCCGCCGCCGAGTAACACGAAGCCTGACCGGATCGTGTTGCTCCTCCAGCAGCCGATCCGGACCAAGGGAAATATTCCGCGGGGAGTCTGGATCACCAGGCTCCCCGTTTTCGTTCCCCGCCTCGAGCCGCCCGAGCCCTCAAAAGGCGGCGGCAGGAAGACCGAGGTCTGGCCATGTGCGGAATTGAACCCTTGCCCGTCATAGAAACGCGGCGTCTGGCGCTGCGGGCACCCCGTCCCGAGGATGCCTCGCGCCTCGTGGCCCTGGCCAATGATCCCGATATCGCCCGCATGACCCTGCGCATGCCCACGCCCTACACCGCGCGGGATGCCGAGGCCTTTCTCGCGAGCGTCGCCGCCCAGGACCCGCGCACGGGCAACACATTCCTGATCGCGCATGAGGATCATGGCCCGGTGGGCGTCATTGGCCTGTTCGACGATGCGGATCCGGTGCCGGAGACGGGCTACTGGATCGGTCGACCCTTCTGGGGACGGGGCTATGCCACCGAAGCCCTGCAGGGGGCGCTGAGCTGGGCCCGCAGTCGCTGGCGCAAGCGGGCGCTGGTCGCCGGCCACTTTGTCGATAATCCCGCCTCGGGCCGGGTGCTGGAAAAGGCAGGCTTCCTCTACACGGGTGAGGTCCGTCCCGGTCTCAGTCGCGCCCGCGGCGCTCCCGTCGAAACGCGGCGAATGATCTGGCTGGCCTGACCGGCTGGTCAGGCCATCGGCGGTGGCATGAAGATCATCAGCAGGGCGACAGTGACGACGGCAAGGGCCACGATCACACCAAGGACAAAGCCCAAAGCCAGCCGGGCCCGCCGGCGCCGCAGTCCACCGCTGGATACCGAGCGGATATAGACAAACGGACGGCGATCAAACGCTTCCGAACCGGTGATGTTGTGTCGGGACATGAACGCGCTCCCCTGACCGAACTGGATGCCCGGGCGGGCACACGGGGTCACAGACCCGTCGGCTGGGGCCAAAGGATGGCGAACGGTGGTTTATCTCGGGCTCAGCCGCAGTAGACCAGCCGCCCGGAGTAGGCGCGGTAATAGCCACTGCGCGCATCATAGGAGCGATAGTTCCGGCGGCACCATTCGATCCTGTACGGATCGCGACCCTGGCCGTAGGCGGTGCCGCCGCTTCCATAAACCACATCCGGTCGGCCATAGGCCCCGTAATAGGCGCGGGTGTCGCCGGACCGGTCGCTCCGGTGGGGCCCGTGCTCCGGCCCGTAATAGGGCTGGGGCCCGGCATAGCCATAGCCGTATCCGTAGCGGTCGTGGCGACGGTCGCTGTAGCCAGAGGTGCTGCGCCCGCGCTGATCCCGCCAGCGCGCGTCGCAATCGGTGCGACTGGCATCCCAGAAGGCATCGCAGCGGTAGTCGCCCGGCCGGTCGCGCTGGGCCGAAACACTCCAGCCGGAATAGGTCGTCCGGTGCTCGCTGCCATGGTCCGCCGGATACCGGTACTGGCTGCCATAACCGTAGGCGTAACCGCCATCGTGGCGGCTCTGGGCTTCGGCGGCGGTCGTGCCCAGGCCAAGCGCGGCCCCCACGGCGAGAATCGGGACGAGTCGGTGCGACAGGCTGGCCACGGCGGGCTCCGTTTTCCTAGAGGGTGACGTCCACACTGGCGCCGGCGCGGGTGCGGATGCGCTGCATCATGACCACGCGTTCGTCCCCGCCGGCGCTGACCGGGGCGATCACAAACCACTCTCCGGCCGGCAGGCCTTCGAACTGGAACCGGTTGCCGCTGCAGGTCGTCGACCGGACGAAGGACCGGTAGTCGGCATTGGGATCGGGCACGGTCCGCGCGCGGACCACGGACTCCGGAAGGGCCGCCCGGTCGATCGAGCCGTAAAGGTTGCGGAACCGCGCGCGCGTGTAGGGGGTGACAGGCGTCAGGGCGACAGAGCCGGTGCAGGTGTAACGATTGCCGTTCTGGGAATAATCGATCCGGCCGGTCACGCTCCCCGTTCCGTCCGCGGCCGACCAGGCAAAGTCGGCGGCGTTGAAGGCCGTTGATTCGAGGGCGGGGCCGGGGCCGGGGGCGACAGTGGGGGCGCAGGCGGCCGTTGCCGCGACAGCCGCCGCTGCGAGGGTGGCGAGGACGGGCGTAGGAATCGAGAGGGGCATGGCAGTCTTCCTTCCGGGCTCTGGCGATCGATCATACGACCGGATCCGCGTCATCACCATGACGCCTAACGCAAGCTCCAAGGTCAAGGTTGCGAGCGTTACGGCTCTGGTTCACAAGCGGGGCACAAGACCGCGACCCAAGCGGCAGAAGCGTCAGGGGCAAATCACGGATGACCGTCACCTTTTCCGATATCGAGGCTGCCCGCGAACGGATCCGTGGCCAGGTCGATCACACCCCGACCCGCCACTCCCGTCGCCTGTCCGAGCTGACCGGGGCCGAGGTGTGGGTCAAGTTCGACAATCTGCACTTCACCGGCAGCTTCAAGGAGCGCGGCGCGCTGAACCGGCTGCTGCTGCTGGATGCGGACGAGCGCAAGCGCGGCGTCGTGGCCGCCTCGGCCGGCAACCATGCCCAGGCCCTGGCCTATCACGGTGGTCGTCTGGGCATCCCGGTCACCATCGTCATGCCCGAGGGCACCCCCTTCGTGAAGATCGACGGAACCCGCCGTCACGGCGCAACCGTCGTGATCGAGGGCGCAGACTTCACCGGCTCGACCGCCGAGGCCCACCGCCTGCGCGACGAGGAAGGCTTCGTCTTCATCTCGGCCTTTGACGATGCAGGCATTGTCGCGGGCCAGGGGGTCTGTGCCATCGAGTTTCTCGAGGATGCCCCCGGCATCGACGAAATGGTCATTCCGATCGGCGGCGGCGGCCTGATCGCCGGCTGTTCGATCGCGGCCGAGGCGCTCAGGCCCGGACTTGCGGTGCATGGCGTCGAGGCGGCCATGTATCCGTCCTTCACGGCCCGCAGGCGCGGCGAGACCCCCAGGTGCGGCGGTGCCACCATCGCCGAGGGCATTGCCATCAAGGCCGTCGGTGACATTCCCTTTGCCCTCGCCGACCCCCGGGTGAAGGAGGTCTTCGTCTGCGAGGAGGCCGACTTCGAAAAGGCCGTCGCCTTCTATGCCACGCTGGAAAAGACGGTGGCCGAGGGCGCCGGGGCCGGGGGTCTCGCGGCCCTGCTGGCCAATCCGGACCGCTTCAGGGGCCGCAAGGTCGGACTGGTCCTGTGCGGCGGCAATATCGACGCGCGCATGCTGGCCGTGGTGCTGAACCGCGAAATGGTGCGCGAGCGGCGGCTGATCGTCTATCGCATCCTGGGCGACGATCGCCCCGGCATGCTGTCGGCCATGGCGGCCGTGATCGGCGGTCTGGGCGGCAATATCATCGACGTGGTCCACAACCGGCTGGCGCTTGACGTGCCGGCCAAGGGGGCCGAGTTCGACATCATGGTGGAAACCCGCGACTCGGCGCATGCCGACGACATCGCCGACGCACTGAAGGACAAGGGCTATGAACTTCGCATGGGGTAAGGGCGCGGCCGTGGTCGCTGTGGCCGTGATCGGCCTGTCCGCTTGCGGCAATAGGCCATCAGAGGGCGGCGCGGATCTGGCGAAACAGGCCGAGGCCGCGGCCTATTTCATGCGCTCCAACGCCCGGGCCGAGGGTATTCGCACCACGGAAAGCGGCCTTCAGTACAAGGTGCTGCAGTCCGGTCCGGCCGACGGCATCCAGCCCGATGCCAATGACCTCGTGCGGGTCGAGTATGAGGGCAGTCTGACCAATGGCACGGTCTTTGACAGTTCCTATCAGCGGGGCGCGCCGGCCATCATGTCGCCGGAAGGGCTGGTTGCCGGCTGGACCGAGGCCCTGCAGATGATGCGGCCGGGCGACGAGTGGATGCTCTATGTCCCGCCGGAGCTCGCCTACGGCGAGGAAGGCCGTCCCGGTATTCCGCCGAACGCCGTGCTGGTCTTCAGGGTCAGGCTGCTGGCCGTGGCGCCGGCTCCGGGCGGGCATCGCGGTGTCGGAGTCGCCAACGGCTGATCAGGCGAGGTCGCCCGACAGACGGCCCACAGCCCACCGGGCCGCGTCGGCGACCACGGGGTCCGGGTCCCCGGTCAGATGCCGGGCGATATCGAGCAGGTCGACGTCTCCGCTGTTGCCGATGGCGTAGAGGACATTGCGCACAAACCGGTCGCGGCCGATCCGCTTGACCGGACTCTTGCGGAAACGCGCGCGGAACGCCGCATCGTCGAGCGCCGCCAGTTCGGCCAGCGGAGGGCTGACGGCCTCGTCGCGTGCGGCCAGCCGCGCCTCGCGCGAGGTCTGGGCGAACTTGTTCCACGGACAGACCGCCAGACAGTCGTCACAGCCATAGATGCGGCTGCCGGTCGCCTCGCGGAACTCGTCGGGCCAGGGCCCCGCGAATTCGATGGTCAGATAGGACAGGCACCTGCGCGCATCCAGCTGGAAGGGCGCCGGAAAGGCCCCGGTCGGGCAGGCGTCCAGACAGGCGGTGCAGGTCCCGCAATGCTCGCCTTCGGCCGCATCGACCGGCAGGTCCGCCGCTGAAAGGATCACCCCCAGGAACAACCAGTTGCCGTGCCGGCGCGACAGCAGATTGGTGTGCTTGCCCTGCCAGCCCAGACCGGCCCGCTGCGCCAGCGGCTTTTCCATCAGGGGCGCTGTGTCGACGAACACCTTCACATCTTCGCCGGTCTTCGCGGCGATGAAACCCGCCAGCGTCTTCAGCCGCCCCTTGATCAGCTCGTGATAGTCGTCGCCCCGCGCATAGACGGAGATATAGCCCCGTGAGGCGTCCTCCAGCTCGACCAGAGGATCGGTGCCCGGGCCATAGTTGAGGCCCAGCACGATGGCGGTGCGCGCCTGATCCCACATCGCCGTCGGATGCCGCCGCCGCTCCAGCGTGGTCTCCATCCAGTCCATGTCGCCGTGCCGCCCGGCCTCGACGAACCGGCCCAGATGATCGCCGGCCGCCCAGGGCGCCTTGGCCGACGCCAACTGACAGGCGTCAAAGCCCAGTGCGCTCGCGCGGGCGCGGATCTCCTCGACCAGACTGTCGCTGTGGGGGCTCATTGCCCCGCCTTGCCGTGAACGGGCCTAGAAGTCGAGGTCGTCGTAGTGGGCTGCGGGCGGCTGACCCGGCAGGCGGTCGGCCAGCAGCGGACGGAAACAGGGGCGGCATTTCATCCGCACATACCAGTCCTTCAGGCCCGGCCAGCTGGCCCAGGCGATCTCGCCGAAATAGTCCAGCACCGACAGATGTGCGGCTGCCACCAGATCGGCCTGGCCCAGTCGCCGGCCCGCCAGCCAGTCGCGGCCCTGCGCCAACCCTTCCAGCTCGACCAGATGCGTCTTCAGCGCCTCGCGCCCGGCCCGCAGCGCACGGGCCTCGGGCGGGCCCAGCCGCAGCAGGGGCTTTTCCATCCGCTCGTGCAGAAGGACCGCCTGGACCTCATCGGTGAATTTGCGCTCGAACCAGCCCGTCAGCCGGCGGGTCTCGGCACGTTCGGCATCGTCCCGGGTGAACAGCAGCTTGCCTTCGGTCTGGTCGTCGACCCAGCCGAGGATCGCCGCGCTCTCGCAGATCACCAGTTCACCGACCTTGAGAACGGGCGGCATACCCGAGGGGTTCAGCGCATGGACGGGGCAGTCGTCTTCCCACGGCCGGACCGGCACATCGCGCGCGATGATCTTCGCCTCCCCGAGCGCCAGGCGCGCGCATCGCGATCCCGGGTCGAAGGCGAAATGATACAGGACGGACTCGGCCATGGGGCCTCCTTGCCCGACCGGTCGTTAAGCACGCGTTTACCGCAGGCCGTTCAGCCCCACGGCCCGCGGCGGGCAGGCGGCAGGCCCGGTGTCAGCGCCGGGCCCACACCGGCCTCATGTCCGGAGGCCGTACGGATCAGGGCCCATCCGCCCCAACTCATCCAGATGGCCAGTATCAGGCCCGCCGCCGCGTCCAGTGCGGGTGCCCCGAGCAGCACCCCGGCCCCGAGTCCCAGAACCAGCACGCCGGCGGCGGCCGTCTCGGCCAGGGACTGGTCCCTCGCGGCGCTGCGGGACTCCGGCGTGCCACCCGCCACCGCCCGGGATCGCAGATATCCCAGCCCGATAGTCAGGATCAGCACGGCCAGGGCGGCGAACGGTCCCCACAGCCCCCCCGACAGCGGCGACGGCTGTACCAGCTGCCAGAGACAGACCAGCGCCATGGCGGCGCCGGCCGCGATCACCATACTGCCCTTCAGGCGGCGCAGGGGGGCTTCGGAGGTATAGGTCCACCGTGCGCGGCCGGCCACGAGGCCGAGAGCCACCAGGTCAATCAGGCTGTCCGTCAGGGCGGTCAGGGCCGCGACTGAACCCGAGGCGCGCGCGGCAAACATCTTGAGCGCCACGATCAGGATCACCAGCGCCCAGATGGTCCAGGTCCCGGTCGGGTTCTGGCCGGACTGCGAAGGGGGGGGAGGCGTCATGGCGGGCTTGTCGCTGATCCGCGCGCCCTTGCCAATGCCCCCCGGCGCAGCTCAGAGACCCGTGTGTCATGAAATCGTCCCACACAGACGCTTCATTGCTTTCGTCAGGGTTTATGCAAGGGGCGGGTATGGACGCAGGACAAGGCTGGATCGGGCGGACCGAGGCGCTGCGGCGGCTGGGGGTCAAGACCCAGACCCTCTATGCCTATGTCAGCCGTGGGCGTATCGCGGCCCGCCCGGATCCGTCCGACCCGCGCCGCAGCCTCTATGCCGAAAGCGACATCGAACGGCTGGAGAGCGGCGACCGTTCGGCCCCGGCGTTTGATCCGGCGCGGGGTGCGGCCGGGCGCGGCGAGGCCGAAATCTTCTCGAACCTCTCCACACGGATCGAGGGCCGGCTTTGCTATGCGGGCATGGACGTGGCGCAGCTCTCTGCCCAGGCCACGCTCGAGGACGTCGCGCGACGCCTGTGGGGCCTGAAGACGGTTCAGCCGCTGATGGGCCTCAAGCCCCGCGTCGATGCGGTGACCGGCGCCTCCATCCGTCTCCGGACCCACCTTTGTCTTGCCCGTCGCGCCGCCGAGGATATCCCGACGGTCGGTCGCGATGCCGACTCCCTGCGGGGTGAGGCGGCCGACATACTCAATGAGGTCATCGACGCGGCGGCGGGCTCGGGCCCCCGGCTGCTGTTTCACCAGCGTCTGGCCCGCGGCTGGAAGCTGATCGAGCGGGATGCCGATCTGGTTCGCCGGGCGCTCGTTCTGTGTGCGGATGACCCGGCCACGTCGCCCCTGCTGGCCACCCGGGCGACGGTCCAGGCCGGCGCACCCCTGGCCGGGGCTGCCCTTGCCGGGCTGACAGCGCTGTCAGGCTCGTCTGTCATGACGCGGACCCAGGCGGCATCGCTCTGGGTTGTCACGGCACGCCGTGGACCCGCCGCGGCGCTGACGCGCGCTCTTGAGGATACCGGCACGGTTCCGGGCTTTGTCGACCCGGCTGCACCCGACAGCGACGAGACCCGCGCCCGGGCGCTGATCGAGGCCGCGCGCCTGCCCCCTGATCTGGATGCGGTCTGGCGCGAAGGTGAGGCGCGCACCGGTCTGGCGCCCGGCCTGCCGCTGGCGCTGGCGCTGGTGGCGCGGCGCCTGGACCTGCCGCGTGAGGGTGCTGTGGACCTGCTGTTGCTGGCCCGACTCGTCGGCCTGCTGGGTCACGCGCTGGATCAGGCGATTGGTGGCTCGCCTATCCGGACCCGGTTGCGCTATGTGGGACCGACGCCCGGGGCCAACTGATCCGCGCCCGCCGGCCGCGCATGCGAACAAGGGGACTATATGGCCGACTGGCTGCTGGCGATCATCCTCGGTCTGGTCGAGGGGCTGACCGAATTCATTCCCGTATCGTCCACCGGGCACCTTCTGCTGCTGGGTCATTTCCTCGGCTTCGAAAGCACGGGCAAGACGTTCGAGATCGTCATCCAGCTGGGCGCCCTGCTGGCGATCATCAGTGTCTATTTCAAACGGCTGTGGACGCTGGCCACCCGCTGGCCTTTCGATGCCGAGGCGCGGCGGTTCCTGATCGGCCTTCTGGTCGCCTTCGCGCCGGCCGTGGTCATCGGTGTCTTTGCCTATGACTTCATCAAGCTGGTGCTGTTCGAGACGCCGGTGGTGATCTGCGTCGCCCTGATCGTCGGCGGCATCCTGCTGCTGCTGCTCGCCCTGCTGAAGAAGGTGCCCGCCTACCTTGAGGCCGATCGCTATCCGATGCGCATCTACCTGCTGATCGGCCTGTTCCAGTGTCTGGCCATGATCCCGGGCGTCTCGCGGTCGGGGGCCACCATCGCGGGGGGGCTGTTGCTGGGGACCGACAAGCGCTCCGCCGCCGAATTCAGCTTCTTCCTCGCCCTGCCCACCATGGGCGCAGCAGTCGCATATGACCTCCTGCAGAACTGGGAACGGCTGGACTTCAGCGATGCCGGCCTGATCGTCATCGGCTTTGTCACCGCCTTCCTGACGGCACTGGCGGTGGTCAAGCTGCTGCTGGACTTCGTGTCACGTCACGGCTTCGCCCCCTTTGCCTGGTGGCGGATCGTCGTCGGGCTCGTGGGTCTGGTCCTGCTGGGTCTCGGGGTCGGGGCCTGACCGGGGCTCAGCCTGCCGGCTGCTCGGCGAACTGGCCGCCGCGCCGATAGCGCCACAGATAGCCGGGCACCACGGCCGCCATGCCGGTCGGCTCGATCCCCAGATCGGCGAGACCGGTGGCGCCCTCGGCCACCACATTGTCGGTCTGCATCAGCAGGATCTGGTCGCGGGTGAGCACCGGCGGAATCCCCACCAGGGTCGTCAGCTGCGCCATCGAGCCGATGGCCCGGGCGACCGGGAAGGGCAGGGGCAGCAGCAGGCGGTGCCGGCCTGTCTCGCGCGCGATCATCCTCAGCACCTCTTCAAAGGTGACGACCGTCGGCCCGCCCAGCTCGACCGTCTGGCCCGCCCACGCCGGATCGGTGGCGACGCGCGCCACGGCCTCGGCCACGTCGCCGACGAACACCGGCTGAAAGCGCGTCTGTCCCCCGCCGATCAGCGGCAGGGCCGGGGCCATCCCCGACATCGTCGCGAACCGGTTGAAGAAACCGTCGCCGGGGCCGAACACGATCGAGGGGCGAACGATGGCCGCGCCCGGAAAGGCGTCCTTCACCGCTGCCTCGCCGAAGCCCTTGGACCGGGCATAGGCGGACTCGCTGTCGGGGTTGGCACCGATGGCCGACATCTGGACGAAGCGACGGGCCCCGGCCTCGCGGGCGGCCGTGGCCACGGTGCGCGCGCCCTCGACGTGGATGCGCTCGAAGGCCTTCGAGCCCGGACGCTCATAAAGAATGCCGACCAGGTTGATGACGATGTCCGCCCCGGCCACAGCGCTCCGGACCGTCTGCGGATCGGTGATGTCGCCATAGATCGGCATGACCTGGCCGACGTCGCCCAGCGGCTTCAGATCATGGGCCAGATTGGGGTTGCGCACGGCCACCCGGATCCGCAGGCCGCGGCGCGCCAGGGCACGCACCACCTGGGTTCCGACAAAGCCGGAGCCTCCGAATACAGTGACCAGACCCGAACCGGACGGCATCATCAGCCATGCTCCCTGAAAGGCCCGAACGACGGGCCGCTTGCGTTGCGGGGATAGACGATGCGTCCGCGCCGGGCAATGCGGCGGCGCGTCCTGAAAGGGGCCGGAATTGGAAAACCCCCCGCCGTGGTCCGGCGAGGGGTTTATGGTGGAGCTAAGCGGAGTCGAACCGCTGACCTCTTGAATGCCATTCAAGCGCTCTACCAACTGAGCTATAGCCCCGAACCTTTGGCCGAAACCGCCGGTCTGGTCTGCCGGTCCCGCGAGGGGGTCCGGCAAGGCGGCGGAACCTATGTCAGGGCTTGATCCCGATCAAGCCCGATTCCGCCAATTATTTTCACCCTCGGGAAGGCGGGTTTTCGTCAGTCGTCGTCCTTGGACGGCTTGACGAGATCGCTGTCGAAATCGTCGTCCTCGTCCTCGTCGTCGATGAAGGCGGTCGAGTCATCGTCGTCGTCATCGGCCAGCACGTCGTCATCATCGTCGCCCATGCCGGTGTCGTCCTTGGACGCGTCGTCCTCGTCGTCATCGTCGTCCGGCGTCAGGATGCGTTCGTGGCCTTCCTCGTCGATTTCCGGCGTGGCGGGCGTGTCGTCCTCTTCCTCGTCGTCATCGGCGGACGCCTTGTCCTTGACCTGATCTTCAGTGTCCTCGTCGGTCTCTTCGGGCTCGGGCGCATCGGCCGGGCGTCCGCGACGGTTGCGCAGGCGCAGGGCCTCTTCGGGATCAAACTCCGTGTCGCACTTGGGGCAGTGCGCCGGGCGGCGGTTCAGATCATAGAATTTGGCCTGGCAGTTCGGGCAGACCTGCTTGGCGCCAAGTTCAGCTTTGCTCACGGATCGTGACCTTCGCGGCGGGTGGATTTCGGGCGGCTCCCTTGCCACCCGAATGGCCCGCTGTCAAAAGCCATCTTCGCCCGAAACCCGGTTTCTTCGCGGCTACTCCCGTTTCCCGCCTGACCGAAAGGCCGTCCGTGGCCGCCGTTTCCTTGCTCACCGCCCGCCCGGGGGCCGCCCTCAAGGGTGCCGTACCCGCCCCGGGCGACAAGTCCGTGTCCCACCGCGCCCTGATCCTCGGCGGTATGGCCGAGGGCGTTACCGAGATTGAGGGCCTGCTGGAAGGCGAGGATATTCTGGCGACGGCGCGGGCGGTTGCGGCCTTTGGCGCCCGTGTCGCGCGGCTGGGCCCCGGGAGGTGGATCGTGGCGGGCAACGGCGGTTTTCGTCAGCCCGACAGCGTCATCGACTGCGGCAATGCGGGCACGGGCGTGCGCCTGCTGATGGGGGCGGCCGCAGGCTATCCGGTCACCGTGACCTTCGACGGCGACGCGAGCCTGCGCAAACGCCCGATGAAGCGGGTTACCGGCCCCCTCGGCGACATGGGGGCGCGGTTCGGGTGGCAAGGCGGGGAGGATCGCCTGCCCCTCCGCCTGACCGGGGGCAAGCTCAAGGGCCTGACCTTCACCCAGACAGTCGCCTCGGCCCAGGTCAAATCGGCCCTGCTGCTGGCCGGGCTGAACGCGTCGGGCGACACCGACATCACCGAGCCCGAGCGCAGCCGCGATCACACCGAGCGCATGTTGCGGGCCTTTGGCGCCGAGGTCCGCGTCCGCGAGGAGGGTCAGGGCTGGCGCATGCGTCTCGCGGGCGGTCAGCGCCTCACCGGCACCGCCGTGTCCGTCCCCGGTGACCCCTCGTCCGCTGCCTTCCCGCTGGCCGCCGGCCTGATCGTGCCAGGATCGGAGGTGACGGTCGAGAACGTCATGCTCAACCCGCTCCGCACCGGCCTGTTCGACACCTGGCGCGAGATGGGCGCGGACCTGACCATCACCAACCGGCGCGAAAGCGGCGGCGAAGAGGTGGGCGACATCACCGCCCGACACTCGGCCCTGACCGGCGTGGTCGTGCCCCCGGAGCGGGCTGCCTCCATGATCGACGAGTATCCGATCCTGGCCGCCACCGCCGCCTTTGCCTCGGGCCAGACCGTCATGCGCGGCATCGGCGAGATGCGGGTCAAGGAAAGCGACCGCATCGCCCTGATGGCGGCGGGGCTTCAGGTCTGCGGCGTCACCGTCGAGGAG
>CAYNDG010000026.1:0-12902 GCA_964395805.1 uncultured Brevundimonas sp. | reverse complement strand
GGCGCGCACGGCGGGACGGGTGACGCTGGAGGCATCGGGCGGGGTGACGCTGGAAACCGTGCGGGCGATCGCCGGGACTGGCGTCGACGTGATCTCGGTCGGGGCCCTGACCCACTCGGCGCCCAATCTGGACATCGGACTGGACGCCGCCTGAGGCGCTTCAGCTTTCCGAAGCGGCGGGGGTAGCCGGAACCGGGGTCGCCTGACGCCGCGCAGGGGCGTCTGCCGGGGGCGGGGCCGACGCCGAAGCCGCGGGCGCACGCTGAGCGGTGGCCGTTTGCGCCGACGCCGGTGCAGCCTCTGCCCGTACATCGTCCTCGGTGCGGCCTTCCTGGGCCAGCAGAAGGCTGTAGGCCACGACCTGACCGACCTGGCGCGCGGGCTCTGCCGGATCGAGACCCGCCTGGATCAGATGAGGTTGATCCCCGCTGCCGGAAGGGGCCGGATCATAGGCGAACGCCCGGGTCGAGCCGCTGCGGCCGCCGAACCGGTAGAAGACGTGATCACCCACCTGGCCTACCTGGATGAGCGAGGTGCGCCAGCGCGGACTGACCCCGGTTGTGTGGAAATGGGTGGCGTTCCCGATCGGGGCATAGACATATCCGGACAGAGCCTCGGAGGCGACCTGCCTCGCCCGGTTCCAGGCGGTGCGGTTGATACCCCGACGCATCGACCCGTCGCAGGTGAAGCTGAACTGGCAACCGGTGCTGCGACCCGCCCCCTGGAAGACCACGGCGCAAATCGTCTTCGGGAAAGCCGGGTGGCGCGCCCGGTTGAGCACCACCTGGGCCACGGCGCGCTGGCCATCGCGGCCCTCACCCCGCGCTTCGTAGTAGACGGCCTGGGTCAGGCAATCGAGGTCACGGCTGGCGTCGAGGGTGCTGCCGAAGCGGAAAGGCTGGGCCGCTGGATGAGCCGGGGCGGTCGAGGCCAGTCGCAGGCCGGGCGTCAGGCCGGG
This sequence comes from uncultured Brevundimonas sp., assembly GCA_964395805.1. Classification (GTDB taxonomy): domain Bacteria; phylum Pseudomonadota; class Alphaproteobacteria; order Caulobacterales; family Caulobacteraceae; genus Brevundimonas. Next base: position 11,944 of record CAYNDG010000026.1, on the reverse strand, counting down.
CGTTGTCGGCCGCAGTTGCTCAAGCCGGGCGGTCAGAAGTTCGGATTGTCTGTCACGGCGGCTGGGGCCGGCCACCGTGTAGGGATCGTGACGACGGGCGATGGCGAGAGCACTCGCGTTCAGACCGCCGGCTGCAGCCGCCATGGCTTCTTCGGTGAAGCCGGCCGCCGCCGCGCCATCCAGACGGATCGCCTGGGCTCGAAGGGTCGTGGCCTTTGCCACCGTACCGCCCAGATAGGCCACACCGATCGCGAGACCGAAAAGCCCCCCCACCAGCGCTGCGGCCACTGCGGGCGTCAGACGGGTGCGGGCAGTCGACACTTCCGGCGTCGGGGGCGACAGGGGCGATAACAAAGGCTCTATCCAGTCCGCAGGGCGCAATGCCGCCCCTTATTTAGTCTGTCGATGTGCGGGGAGGTTACGGAACCGCGCACACGACAAGGCCGACGCACCGGCAGTCCGCCAATCGTCGGGGACGCGCCTCTAACATGGGCAATGTGGCGCAAACAGGGTTGATTCGCAAGAATCGAGAGGGGTGCAGCATTTTTGCCCCACCCCTGCCGCCATCAATAGATGATCCGTGCGCCGCCTGTGTTGAGGATGGCAGATCATCGCGCGAAGTCTTTGCCCCGGGGCCCGGACCCTTCTCAAGATGGAGGGGCCGACATTACCGGTTCGCTCAAGTCGAGGTGAGCTGAAACCTTGGACAACTTGCTGTTTATGAGCGGTTCTTCAAATGAAAATCAGACCGGGGAACCGCCGCGCCCGCGATCACGTTTTTTGGGTGACAGCAGCGCTCGCCGGGATTGTCCCGGCCCGGCTGCTCACGAAAGGCAGGACCATGACCCGCAAAGCCCTGATGACAGCGACCCTTCTCTCCGGTTTCGGCCTCGCCCTCGCGGCATGCGGCAGCACGATCGAGCAGAAGGCGGCCACCGGCGCAGTGGCCGGGGCCGTGGTGGGCGGACCGGTGGGCGCCGCCGTCGGTGGCGCTGCAGGCACGGCCGTGGGACAGGCGACCAAGGACGACTGACGGATAAGGCACACCTGGGGGGCCAAGGCCGTGGTTCATCACGCCCCGACTTGATCCCCGAAGGCTGGAGCCCTAAAGGCCCCGGTCGTCACCCTGATGATGATCGGGGCCGGCCCTGTGTGGCGCCCCTTCCGGATCCGCCCGTCCATCGACCCTAGCTGACCGAGACTTGATGAGAGATCTGAAACAGACCGGCTTTGCCGATCGCCTGGCCACCCAGGCCGAAGCCAAGAAAGCCCTTCTGGCCCGTTTCAAGCCGAAGCCCTCGGTGCCCGATCCCGAATTTGACCGGCGGGCCGAACGGCTCGCGGCCGAGAAGGAGGCTGCCCGCCTCGAGAAGGAGCGGCTGAAGCAGGAAAAGGAAGCCGAGAAGCAGGCTGCCCGGCTGGAGGCCCAGCGCAAGGCCGAGGCCGCCAGGGCCGAGGCGGAAGCGGCCAAGGCCCAGACCGCCGAACAGATCGAGGAACAGCGCCGCAACGAGCGCCGCGAGCGCAAGGCCGCGATCAAGGCGGAACAACGCGCCCGCCGCGCCGAGAAGAAAACGCGCCGCTAGGCGCTGTCCTCGAGGATGCCCCGGAGCGACTCGGTGGCAAAGGGCTTCCGGATCAGCGCCCACGGGGCTTCGGTCAGAGCCGCGTCGACGTCGTCACCTGCATAGCCGGTGGCGAGAATGATGCGCATATCCGGATAAAGGTCCGCCACCCGACGCGCCAGATCGAGGCCGGACATGTCCCCCGGCATGACGATGTCCGTGAGAAGGATGTCGAAGGGCGTTTTTTCCAGTGCCCTGAGGGCAGAGGCGGGATCAGAGGTGGCCGTCACGGTCAGGTCCAGGGTCTCGAGCAGCGCCGCAGCGACGGCCTGAACCTCGGCATCGTCCTCGACCAGAAGCACGGTCCGCCGGCGCCCCGCCGGGCGACGGGGGCGAGGCCCCACAGGGGTCGGGGCGGTCTCCGTCTTCCCGGCGACCGGCAGGAACATCTCCATGCGCGTGCCGGTCTCACCGGAAACGACGTGGATGGCGCCACCGCTCTGTTTCAGAAAGCCGTAGACCTGTGACAGGCCCAGCCCCGTGCCCTTGCCGACCGCCTTGGTCGTATAGAAGGGCTCGAAGATGCGAGCACGAACCTCGTCGGGGATCCCCGGCCCGTCGTCACTCACCGTAATGCGCACATAGGTACCCGGCCCGAGATCGCTGATGTCTCCGGCCTTGACCGTCACACACCGGGTCTCGACCTCGACACGCCCCTTGCCCGCCACGGCATCGCGGGCATTGACCAGCAGATTGAGCAAGGCTGCCTCGAATTGGGCGGTATCGACCCGCACCCGGGCGCCTCCGCGGCGCAGACGTGTGCTGTAGGTCATACCGCCGCCCAGAGCCCCCCGGAGCAGCGGCTCTCCCTCCCGGATCAGCGCATTGACGTCGACGGTCTCGGGACGGAGGGCCTGGCGACGGGAAAAGGCCAGCAGCTGGTGGGTCAGACGCTCGCCGCGTCGCGCCGCGCTGAGGGCTGCCTCCGTCAACTTCAGGCGCTTCGCCTCGTCGACCGACCTGTTCAGCAACATGTCGAGACCCCCGATGACGACGGTCAGCAGATTGTTGAAGTCGTGGGCGACGCCCCCGGTCAGGCGCCCGACCGCTTCCATCCGCTGGGCATGCATCAGATCGGCCTCGGCCTGGGCCTTGTCCAGAAGCGCCTTGCCGACACGGTCCTCCAGCAATTCGTTGATGTGTTTGAGATCGGCCTCGGCCTGTTTGGCGTCGGTGACATCAAAGGCGACGCCGACGAAGCCCCTGACCTCGCCCTGGGCGTCGAGGCGGGGGCGTGAGAAGGATTTGAGCCAGCGCCACTGCCCGTCCTTGCGGCGATAGCGCCCCTCAAGGCTGAACGGCTGACCGGTAGCCTCTCCTGCGACAGACTCGGCGATTATCCGCTCGCGGTCGTCGGGATGAATGAACGTTCGCCAGTCAGTTCCGGGCGCCGTGACACCCTCGTCTCCCATGAAATGGATATAGGCCTGATTGACGAACTCACGGGTACGATCCTCGGCCGTAACCCAGATCAGGACAGGGGCGTCGTCAGCCATGGCGCGGAAGCGTTGCTCGCTCTCGCGCAGGGCAGACTCGACCTGACGGACCTCGGACAGGTCGATATTGGCCCCGACCACGCCGAGGAAGGTGCCTTCGCCATCAAAACGTGGCCGGGCGTGGGTCGACAGGATTCGCCATTCGCCATCCTCGCGCCGGTAGCGGGCCTCGATCTCCAGCGGCGTGCGGGTCTGCAGGGCGTTCAGGCAGGCCGACCAGACCCGCTCACGGTCCTCGGGGTGAATCGCCTCCATCCAAGGCCCCATATCGGCCAGATCCATCGGACGGTCGCCCCAGAACCGGCGAAACTCGGCATTGAGATAGACCCTGCCTTCCGGGTCGGCCGTCCAGAGCATGACGGGGGCGATGTCGGCGATGTCACGGAAGCGCGCCTCGTACTCATCGACGCGGGCCGCTGCCGCGCGGAGGTCAGCCACAGTCTTGTCCAGGCGTCGCATGGCTCGTCTGAGGGCCGACGCCACCCAGGTGACGAACAGGCCGACCACAATGAAGTTGACCGTCGCGACCCGACCGAGGTTGCTGGCCAACCCGACACCGGCGGCGTCCGGGCCGGCCACAACCCAGCCACCGATCAGACACAGGATGACCGCCACAACGCCGGCAATCCGTCCCGCCGCGAGCGCGGCCAGAACAACGGCTGGCAGCAGGATCATGAAGCCGGTGACCTGGGCATAGAAGTTGCTGAGCCCCCAGCGCACCGCGAGCGCCGCCACGGCCGCCAGGATGCCGATCAGGACAGCCTGAAGGATTGTCGGTGGCGGGGTGCGCGCCAGACGCGCGAGAAGAATGTCCGCGCTCAACCAGGCCCGGTCGGCCGTCGCGCCGTTCCGGCTGTCACCCTGATTCATCGGATCGGCTCCCACCCACGCCACCTCACGCCCTAGTTCCGGTGAACGCAAGCGTCACCGTTGCGTTCCTGACCCGAAGCCGGAGACAGGCGGTCGGGTAGACAGGCGGTCGGGTTGTTCCGGCCCAAACGCTCCCCATCTTCAGATCTGACCCCGAATCCACACCCCCCGAGGAGACCGCATGACGACCGCAACCATCCATACCGGCCTGAAAAAGGCAGACCGCGGCGAAGTCGCCCGGGCCCTGACGCGCGTTCTGGCCGACAGCTTTGCCGTCTATCTGAAGAGCCACGGCTATCACTGGAACGTCCGGGGACCGGAGTTCTTCACCCTGCACAACCTGCTGGAGCAGCAATACACAGAGATCTGGGGTGCGCTGGACGACATTGCCGAACGCATCCGCGCCCTCGGCATCCTGGCGCCGCAGGGCTATGCCACGTTCGGAAACCTGACGGCCATCAAGGACGGCGATCCGGAGCAGGACGCCACGGCCATGCTCACGGAACTGATGCGCGATCACGAGACGCTTATCGCCACGACGCGCGACACGCTGGCGCTGGCCGACGAGGCCGGTGACGAGGCGACCGCCGACCTGATGACCCAGCGGCTGGCCGCCCACGAGAAGTTCGCCTGGATGTTGCGCTCCACCCTCGGCGGCCACTAGGAGGGCTGGTTTCGGGGCATTTGCCTCCCGCCCGAAAATCGCCGGTTTGAGCGGCCAGGAATGTGGCCCGAACCTGTCGCGTCCCCGCGTCCCGCCCCACCCGTGTCCCGCCCCATGCGTCTGATCACGAAGACTGTCGAATGGCTCAAGACCCGGTTCCCCAACGGCCGGGGGACGGGGCTGAGTCTTGCGGCCCTGCTGACCCTGTCAGGTGTGGCCATGACCACCGGATCGGCGGCCCGTCCCGACATCGACGAGCGGGTGCGCGCCATCATGGAGGCGACGGGCGGTGACCTGGGCCCCGGGGGCCTGGCCGCCATGACGGCCCGCATGAATGCCGCAGAACTGGCTTTGGCCAGTCGCCATGATCCGGGCATGGGACCGGTGGGCCACGTCGGGATGACGCCGGGGTGGGAAACCCTGTCGCTGGCCGGCAAGCCGTCGCTGGAGGCCGGAGAAGCGGGCCCGGCGGCCCAGCGCCTCAATGCCGCGCGACCGGCCAGCCCCGGCCTGCTGCGACCGGCCCGGCCGTTCAACCCCGGGCGGGTTTCGGGCGCTGACCGCAATCGCGCCCTGCGCTGCCTGACCCAGGCCGTCTATTACGAAGCGGCGCTGGAGCCCCGCGCGGGACAGGAGGCCGTGGCCCAGGTGGTGCTGAACCGGGTCCGCGATCCGAACTTTCCGAACTCCGTCTGTGGCGTCGTGTTCCAGGGCGCCGAGCGGGTCACCGGATGCCAGTTCAGCTTCACCTGTGACGGCGCGCTGGCCCAGGGCCCGGTCGAATGGGCCTGGAAGCGGGCCGAGGACGTGGCGCGCCGCGCCCTTGACGGTCACGTTGCCGACGCCGTCGGGACGGCGACGCACTATCACGCGGACTATGTCTATCCGTGGTGGGCACCCAGCCTCGCCAAGATCAACCAGATCGGTGCCCACATCTTCTATCGCTGGAAAGGCTTTCCCGGCGAGACCGCAGCCTTCTCCCAGACCTATGCCGGACGGGAACCGGTCATCGACGAGGCCCGATTTGCGCAGCCTCGCCTGTTGCTCGCGGAGGCGTCTGGTGAGGCAGGGGCCGAGGCCACGGACGCAGGGACGATCGGTGCCCCGCCACGTACGGTCGAGATCAATGGCCAGACCCGTGTGGTCGGGACCGTCAGTCTCGGCGGACGACGCCAGCCCACTCCGGCCGAGATCGCCGAGATCAACCGGAGTTTGGCGGCCTTTGAAGACAATGCCCCGCCGCCGGCCCGCGCAGCGCCCGCGCCGGTCGAGGGGGTCGTGACCCTTGAGGTGGAGGAGGTCGGGCGCCCCGAACGGTCAGGGCAAAGGCCGTGAACCGACAGGCCGGTTGAAACCGCGGCGCGGGAACGGCATTCATGTCAGCATTGGCGCGCGGCGCCGCTTCTGAGACCCGGATGTCCGACCACCCGAACCCCAGACCGTCCTGGACCGAAGCCGAGCGCCTGGCCGCGCTGCGGGACTATGACATCCTCGACACCGAGCCGGAGCGGGCCTTTGACGACATCGTCGAACTGGTGGCGACCCTGTTCGACGCGCCCATTGCCGTGGTCAACCTGATCGACGACGGGCGCCAGTGGTTCAAGGCCGAGAAGGGCCTCGGCGTGCGCGAGACGCCGCTCGACACCAGCTTTTGCGCCCACGCCATACTCGAGGTCGACCGTATGGTGGTCGCCGATGCGACGCAGGATCCGCGCTTCGCCTGCAATCCCCTGGTGACGGACGAACCGCGGCTGCGGTTCTATGCGGGGCGGTTGCTGAAGTCGGCCGAAGGCCTGCCCCTCGGCACGCTGTGCGTCCTGGACACCGAGGCCCGACCGGAGGGCCCCACCGACATCCAGATGAAGGGCCTTGAGGTGCTGGCCGATCAGGTGATGACCCAGCTGAACCTGCGCCGCGCCCTGAAGCAGAAGCAGCGCTCGGAGGCCGAGTTTCGGGCCATTGCGGACTCCATGCCCCAGATGGTCTGGTCGACCCTACCGGACGGCTTCCACGACTATTACAATGCCCGCTGGTATGAGTTCACCGGCGTTGAGCCCGGGTCCACGGACGGCGAGGGCTGGAATGACATGTTCCACCCGGACGATCGGGAGCGGGCATGGTCGCGGTGGCAGCATTCACTCGACACCGGCGAGCCCTATGAGATCGAGTACCGGCTGAAGCGGCACGACGGCATCTACTGCTGGACCCTCGGCCGGGCCATGCCCGTCCGCGATGACAGCGGCAGGATCGTCCGCTGGTTCGGCACATGCACCGACATCGACGACCTGAAGCGGCTGGACCAGGCCAAGGAGTTGCTGAGCCAGGAGCTCAGCCACAGGATCAAGAACATATTTGCGGTGGTTTCGGCCCTTGTGGCCCTGTCCGCCCGGCAGTTTCCGGAGGCCAAACCGTTTGCCCAGGCGCTCCGGACCCGCATCAATGCCCTGGCCCGCGCGCATGAGTTCGTCCGTCCCCACAGCGAAGTGTCCCAGCCGCTGATGGGGGATACCACCCTGCATAATTTCCTCGCGGCCCTGTTCATGCCCTACACCGATGGTGCCGGCCTGCCGCGCATCCGGATCAGCGGGGACGATGCGGCATTCGACGACCAGGCGGCCACGTCTGTCGCCCTGCTGTTCCACGAGCTGGCGACCAATGCGTCGAAATATGGCGCCCTGTCGGTGCCCGAAGGGCATGTCGAGGTCACCACCGAACGCAGCGCGCGCGGCGACTTCCACCTGACATGGCGCGAGAAGGGCGGTCCCGCCATCCGGGGAGAACCGGAGCAGACCGGTTTCGGGTCATCCCTTGCCACCCTGTCGGTCGAGGGACAACTCGCGGGCAAATTGTCGCGCAACTGGAACCCGGACGGGCTGGAAGTGCTGATCACCCTGCCGGGGACGGCGCTGTCCCGCCGCAAAGCCGCCCGCGATCTTACAACGGCGTAATACGGCAACCGGCACAGGGATTGCACGTTCTTCTGGACAACGTGCCCCTGACCTTTCTCCGGAGTCCAACCCAGTTTCTGCCATGCCCGCCCGTATTCTGATCGTCGAAGATGAAGCCCTGGTGGCCATGGAGCTGCGTTTTGTGCTCGAGGACCTCGGTCACGAGGTGGTGGGCATCGCTGCGGATTCGGAAACGGCGCTGACGCTCGCCCGGGAGACCGACATCGATCTGGCCCTGGTCGATATCCATCTGTCCGATGGACCGACCGGCGTGACGATCGGCCGGGAGCTGGCCGTGGATCACAAGGTCGCCGTCCTGTTCATGACGGCCAACCCCGGCATGGTCCGCAACGGCGTCGCCGGCGCCATCGGTGTCCTGTCCAAGCCCACGGACGAGCGGATCGTTCAGGACGCGGTCAGCTATGCCCTCGATATTCGAAGCGGCGAGGCCCGCAATATGGCGCCGCCACAGCTCCAGCTGTTTGCGCAGGACTCGCGAGCTTGAGCGTGCAGAAAGCGAAAGAGGCCAGACTGGAGCAGCTCGTCTATGTCAGCCGCAGCGTCAGGGCGGTGAACAGCGCGATCGGCATGTCCGACATCCTCGCCGAGGCGCGCCCCAACAATGCCCGCGACGGCATCACCGGCTGCCTGACGGCGGTTGACGGTCGTTTCGTGCAGGTGATTGAGGGCGAACCGGACAAGCTGGACGATCTGGTCAACCGGCTGCTGCGTGATGAGCGCCATACCGAACTGCGGGTCCTGGAACGCCGCACGGTCCCCACGCGTACCTTTCCCCACTGGGACATGCTGAGTCCGGTTCTGGTGACGACCGAGATCGACGATCTTCGCCTGCTGATGCGCGACGACGCCCCGGCGGGGCTCGATGCATTCGTCGGACCGTTGCTGACGGCGCTGACACGCCAGAGTGAGGTTCTGCGCGAGGTCCAGGCTGTCGCCGCAGGCACGCAGGAGACGATCGCAGACGACGGCCACGAACAGACCGTCTGAGCGGCCTCTACCAGGCGCCGATCTTTTCCGCCTCGGCATGGGAGATGGGGTTACCCGCCCGGGCGTGGTCGACCTCGGCCAGATACCGGGCGGCCTCCAGCGCGGCCATACAGCCCATGCCGGCCGCCGTGACCGCCTGGCGATAGACGTCATCGGTCACATCGCCTGCCGCATAGACGCCCTCGATCGAGGTGGCGGTGGTGCCCGGCTTGACCACCAGATAGCCGCCCGCCTTGGTTTCCAGCTGACCGGCGAACAGTTCGGACGACGGGGCGTGGCCGATGGCGATGAACACGCCGTCGGCAGGCAGGTCCCGGGTTTCGTTGCCCTCGGTCGCGCGAATGCGGACCCCGGTGACATTCGAGGCGATGCCGTCGGTCTGGCCCAGAATCTCATCGACGACGTGGTTCCAGACCACCTCGATCTTCGGGTGAGCGAACAACCGCTCCTGCAGGATCTTCTCGGCCCGGAACTCGTCGCGGCGATGCACGACCGTGACCTTGGAGTCGAAATTGGTCAGGAACAGCGCTTCCTCGACCGCCGTATTGCCCCCGCCGACCACCACGACCTGTTTGCCGCGATAGAAGAAGCCGTCGCAGGTGGCGCAGGCCGAGACGCCAAAGCCCTGATATTTTGCCTCGCTCTCGATCCCCAGCCATTTGGCCTGGGCCCCGGTCGAGATGATGACCGTCTCGGCCAGAATTTCGGTGCCGGAATCGAGCGTAAGCCGGAACGGGCGCTGCGACAGGTCGGCCCTGGTGACGATGTCATGGATGACCTCGGTGCCGACGTGTTCGGCCTGGGCCTGCATCTGTTCCATCAGCCAAGGGCCCTGAATGACCTCGGCAAAGCCCGGATAGTTCTCGACATCCGTGGTGATGGTCAGCTGGCCACCCGGCTGGATGCCGGCGATCACGACAGGCTCCAGAGAGGCGCGCGCGGCATAGATGGCGGCGGTCCAGCCGGCGGGGCCGGACCCGATGATGGCGACACGGACGGTGCGGGGGGCGGAAGAGGAGCTGCTCATGTGGCCTATTTAGGGGCTGATTCCCGATCGTGCGATGGTTAGTCTGCCGCGGGATGAAGAAGGAGCTGGGGATGAGTGACAACAGGAACGCCGCCTTTCTGCCGCTGGGCATGGGCGTCGGGATTGCCATCGGCGTCGCGCTCGGTAGCGCGATGGACAACCTGGCGCTGGGGCTGGCCCTGGGGGTCGCCATCGGCAGCGGTGTCGGGGTTGCGGGCATGGCGTCCGGGGCGAAGGACAAGAAGAAGAGCGGCGACGGATCGGGAGGCGGCGCGGCCAGCGACACCGATGAGCGGTCCCCGAAAGATTTCGACGCGGGTGACGGCGGCGGAGACGGTGGCGGCGGAGACGGGGGCGGCGGAGACGGGGGCGGCGGAGACTGAGCCTCAGGCCCGCCAGGCGTCGTATCGACGGAGAAGTTCCTGTGCGACGCGGTCTGTCTCGGCGAGCGGCTCGGGCGCAGTGCCCGGGCGAAGGAGGGTGCCGTCGAACGGGCGGGCCAGACCGCGCGTGATCAGAGCCTCGCGCAGGCGGTCGAATTTCGACCCGGCCTTGCGCACCACCATGGGCAGCAGGTGCACCGGGCGACCGGTCGAGGCGGCCTCGGCGGCCATATTGGCGCTGTCCTCGGTCACCAGCACATGGTCGGCAGCGCCCAGAAAGGCGAAATAGGGATTGTCGCCCTGCCCGTCCCAGACCCAGCCGGGGACGCTTTCCAGACGCTGGCGGAGGATGGCTTCGGCCTCCGGCGGGGTGCGGCGCGACAGGGTCACCATGACCGAGCCACCGACGGCAGCGACCGCCTCCGCGACTTGGCCGGCCAGCCGGGCGGCATGGGCGGGCGTCAAATCGTGACTGGCGGAGCGTCCGCCGATCAGCACCGCCAAACGGGGATGGGGCAAGGGGTCGAGGCGATCGGCAAAGGCCGCCACGGCCTCGGCGATCCGGGCCGGCGTGATCCGGTGGGGCGAGCCGAGGATGGAGACCACATTGGCGCCGCTGAGACCGTCGTGCTCGGGGGCAACGACCAGATCGAAGGCTTCGGTCCGCCAGCGCGGGTCCTGGGTCTGGACAACGAAGGGCCGGTCGCGGCCGGCGGTGGCGGCCCGCACCGACAGGGGCAGGGACGCGCGACCGGTAGCGATCCAGATGTCTGGCCAGGGCGCGCCGTCCGACGGCAGAACGGCATCGGATGCGGGCTCCCGCATCCACGGCCGTTTCAGCGCCGAGGGCCAGCGATCGAACGGGGCCCGCCAGCGGACCCGGCAGACCTCAATGTTGGATGGCCGCACCCTCTGGACCGCCTCGGCCAGGCCCAGAGCCTGATTCTGGATGCCGGCCCGGCCGTCTGAAACGACCCGGATCCGGAGAGGCGCCGCCGTGTCGCGGTTCAGATCCACTCGACCTTGAGGACTTCATAGGCCTTCACGCCGCCGGGCGTGTTCACCTCGACCACATCGCCGACCTCCTTGGAGATCAGGGCGCGTGACAGCGGCGAGGTTATGGAAATCCGGCCCTGCTTCACATCGGCTTCGTGCTCGCCGACGATCTGGTAGCGGGCCTCCTCCCCGGTGTCCTCGTCGACGACGGTGACCGTGGCGCCAAACTTGACCTGGGTGCCCGACAGCTTGGACACGTCGATGACCTGGGCCCGCGACATGCGATCCTCGATCTCGGCGATCTGACCCTCGATCCAGCCCTGACGCTCCTTGGCGGCATGGTACTCGGCGTTCTCGGACAGGTCGCCGTGTTCACGCGCCTCCGAAATGGCCGCGATCACTGCGGGACGTTCCACGGACTTCAATTGCTTGAGCTGATCGTCCAGGGCGCGATAGCCCGGGGCCGTCATCGGCACTTTTTCCATAGGGTGGTGAGTTTCTTGTTTCGCCCGACTGAGGAGGGGATGGTCAACCTTGCTGGAGGTCACGGGGCGCGCGTGACCGGGCAAAGAGGATAAGTCAGCCGCCAGCCAAACTCAAGCTGTCGGGCGCATTCCGGTTCGGCGAACCTTGTGAACCAGGCTGCGCGTCAGCCAGGCCAGCGCGGCCAGGGCCAGCAGCATGAAGGCCGCTGACACGATCGCCAGCTTGGCAAACATGAGGGCGAGGCTGAAGGCCACCACCACCAGCCCGACGACGACAAGATAGACGAGAGCGATCTTCATGGCAGGTGAACGCCTGGCCGGGCGGCAGGTTTCACCCGCCTGTTCCCGAATGATCGTGCGGTCAGGCGTAGCTGTAGGGCCCGCCGCGCTCCAGCGCCCGCAGGCAGGCCGCGCGCGCATGGATCGTCTCGAGGAGGGCCTG